>JAUXUQ010000008.1 GCA_030680605.1 Gammaproteobacteria bacterium
CAGCACATCGCCCTCATGCACCACGGCCATGCCGCCACTGAGCCCGGCCACCGCCAGCGCATCGATTAACGGGATGCCGCCAGAGGATACTTCCATGGCCTTGGGCAAGGATGACCTGAGCATATCGCCTTCACCAGTAAGTAGCCATTGTAGATTATAGTCTAAGTAGGAGGCGAATTTGAGAAGCACATCCTCACCCAGATTGCCATCTCGCTTTCGCATCGTGGCAATATATCCATTACTGAGACCAAGCTCTTTCTCAACAGCAGCGGGCTTTTTACCACCATCCTCGAAGGCTTGGACAATACGATGAATGGCTTTCATAGAAAAAAGTTTATCAAAATCTTGTGTAATTAAAATATAGTCTATTCCTTTGCCTCCGTGATAACAAAGGAAAACATAATGAGCGAACCGAAGGGCCTTCTCAAGCGAGTGGCCAATGAGACAGGGTACAGCTATGGATATGTGAGGCTGGTGAATGCGGGCGTGAGGCGCAATGAGACCATCGCCAAGGCCATCATCAACGAGCGCAGGCATCAGATAGAGGAGCTGGCCGGGCAGATACGCCACGAGGCGGTGACGGATTTCAACGAACCATCAAAAACGGAAGTGCAATGAGACTGCTGACCCTGACCATAGACTATGATGAGACCAGCGATAACGGTAGGCATGTGGCCGAACTGACGGTGGGCGATGAGCCTGTGCTGTGCGTAGAGCTATTCGGCACAAGCGCAATGAGCTTGCACAGCAAGGAACGCGTGGACGTGCTGGGTCTGGTGGAGACCGCCAATAGGCTCATTCACACACACAAGCCTGTAAAGCGCGTGAATTTTTTCAGCGTCAGTCCTGAAGCGGGGGGTCAATTCCCCCAATCGAGCGAAGCTGATCACGAAGCCAGTCGTCAAGCGATGCGTCATACTTCGGATGCGATCGCAGCCGCTGTAGAGTCGCGTCTGAAAGCAGTTGAAGATAATCATCGCGTATCATCTTCTCCAACCCCGGCTGCTCATGAGCAGCAAGACGGGCCATCAGTTCCCGGTTCAGCAGCATCATCGCGTCAAGCATCAACTGGCTGCGGAACGCCATCTGCGCCACCTCTTCCTCTGTGAAAGTGATTTTCATGTCATCTGACAATTAGCCCCCAAACCTAACGATAATGCTCACCGCCCTTGCCATCATCCTGTTCATCATCATCCTGCTGCCGGGCAGCCTGTGCCTGCTGGTGTGCTGCTGGGCCATAGGGCTGGCTATGGGCGACATCATCACGGACATCATCCGCAACATCAAATAACAGAAGTCATGAGAATCATCATAGAGACATACAACATCGCAGACTCGGTAAGGATTGAGAAGGGTAGTCCAATCATTCGCGGAGGCTTCCAAAAGCCCAAGATAGTCGAGGTGGTCGTGCGGGTGAGCAGTCTGCTCGGAGAGGTGCGGGTGAATGCCGACTCTAAGGAGGAGTTTGCGGAGCGGCTGACCTCTTTGCTACAGGGCGGCATAGAGAACATTCTTGGCACGGCCGAGGGGCTATTTGAAAGCGCTGACAAGCAAGGTTGAAAAATTGGTTAACGTGTTGAACACATCCAACATATCGCGCTCGGGCACCTTGGCCCTCAGCTTCTCAAGCAATGCTTTGAGGTGCTCCAGTTCTGTCTCGATCAGACGTTCGTGCATGGTGTACCCGCCTCTTGACAGGAAGGTGTGTGCCCGAACGGTGACATGGAGGTCAACGTTGTCGTGCCAGCTCAGCCCGGAGTACTGTCCTATCAATCCCTCTCTCGCCATTCCGCTGAGAACGCCATTGACCCCGTACCTGTCAAGCCCTGTTAGCTCGCAGAGAGTGGTAACGCTTATGTATTCCTGTGATTCGGGAGGAAGTTGGTTGACCAGAATATCCAATACAATGTCTTGCTGCTTCGGTGTAATCATCTCCCAAAAATAGCCATGCACCCCTCCCCCGCCTACACCCATCACAACGGCACCCTTTGCGTGGTCGGCTCGGCCGTGATAGGCAACCCCGTTCCGAAGTGGAAGTGGGACAACATGATTAAGTCGCCTAACATTGGGTGTGAGCGGAAGGGTATCGGCCGTACGGTCAGCAGCCTGGTCGCGTGGGGCAAGCTGCCCCCGGACGTGAAGGGTGCGATAGTAGAGGTGCACGGTGAACCGAAGATAGGGCATCCGCCCAGCGGACTGAAGGAACGCATTAAGCCCGACATCGTGGCCGCTGCCTATTACAGCACAGTGATGACCACCAAGGGCGCACTGCTGCCCGCCAAACAACAGGAGTACACCGCCAATGCGCAGGTGATGAACGCCATACTGCTGGCACAGGACACCGAGAAGCAGGCCCGCGCCAAGCACGGTGTGAACAAGAGCGACTTCTGGACACGCGCCAGCGATGCGGTGAACGGACTGCCCAAGGACACGGGCCACAAGCTGCCCAAGAATGCACGGGCACTGAAGCGCAAGTGTGACGAATACCGCGCAGCCCGCAAACGCAGCGCAGAGGAAGGCTATGCGCTGCTGGTGCATGGCGGTGTGGGCAGCCAGAACGCGCTGAAGGTGACGCACACCATGGAGCAGCTCATTGTGAGCATTGCGGTGATGCCGGAGCGGCCATTCACCAGCACGGTGTGGGAATACCTCGCCATGTTCCTCGCAGGTCACATGGAGGTGTGCGATGCCCGCACGGGCGAAGTGATAGACCACACGCAATTCTGCGATGCACAGGGCAACGCCATCACGGTGAGCGAGGCCACGGTGTGGAACTACATCAAAAAGAACGACACGCTGATAGGCAGTCTGACCATGGGCAAGCACCGCTTCATCGGTGCGCATAAGCCCTACCACCACCGCCACGCTCCGGAGTGGGTCTTCAGCAAGGTGACGATGGATGACCGCGACCTTTCGCGCCTGATGGATGACGGCAAGCGCGTGAAGGCATACTACACCTATGACGTGTGCAGCGGTGCGGTGATAGGCCGCAGCTACAGCCGCTCGAAGGACGAGGCGCTGTTCATCGACTGTCTGAGGGACATGCTGAGGTTCATTGATGCCGGACGCTATGGCGGCATCCCTGCCGAGGTGGAAGTGGAGCACCACTTGGTGCGCAAGTTCAAGGACGACCTTGAGCTGATATTCCCACGGGTGCGCTGGTGCAACCCCGGCAACTCGCAGGAGAAGTCTGCCGAGCATTTCAACAGGTCGAAAAAGTTCACCGTGGAGAAACGCAACCACGCGGGCATAGGCCGATGGTGGGCGCGCTACAGCCGCTATCAGGTGGATGAGGACAAAGTGAACGATGAGTTCGTGGGCAAGCGGTTCAGCTATGAGACGCTGGTGGCCGATGACATGGAGGACATCGGCCAATACAACGCGCAGCTTCACCCCAATCAGAAGAAATATCCCGGCATGAGCCGCATGGATGTGCTGGAGGCGAACATGAGTCCGGAGCTGATGCCGCTGAGCCGCCCCGCCATCATGCACATGATAGGCAACCTGACGCCAACGAGCATCAACAGACTGGAGCTGCGCGCCAACCATGGACACTACCGCCTTCCGAACGGCCTGAAGGACATGGACATGCTGCGTCCGGGAGACATCACCGTGGATGCCTACTGGCTGCCTGACAACAATGGCGAGGTGAACGAGGTGCATGTCTATCAACATGGCCGCTACCTGTTCACCGCTCCGAAAATAGAGACCTACAACCGGGCGAAGGCCGAGTGGAAGGATGCCGATTCGGACAGCTATGCTGCACAGGCCGAGTATGTGGGCCGCTTCGATGCCGAGGTGAAGGCCAAGGGCAAGGAAGTGATGAAAGTAGCCGTGATAAAAGCCGACCGCATGGTGACCAACGTGGAGCCTGCCGAGGTGATGCCTGAGCCGGTGCGGCCGGAGCCGATGGCACAGAGTTTCAAACGCTCATTGAAAGACAGATACTGATTAACCCGATAACCACCACCACCGATGAGAGTGACGCATGACTTCAGGCAGGCCGTAGTGGGCAAGCTGATTGAACGGAGAGAGATTTTCGTAGGCACCGATAAGCGGTTCGCCACCACATGGGTGATACCGCAGGCCGTATGGAGCACCCTTAAAAAACGCCATGCCGATGGCAGCACGGACTACAATGGCCTGCTGAAAGACCCGAAGTGGATAGGCTTGGGCCGCAGCCTCGGAGTGCTGACCCGGACGCGGAAGTGGAACACGGTGCGCACCGATGTGTTCGAGACCATTGAGGAAGACATCAAGTTCTGCAAGCAGTACTCGAAGGCGCGCATCTTCGTGGACGACTGCGCCATCGGCAAGACCTACACTGCCAAGTATCTCGCGGCACAGCTGCCCAACACGTTCTATGTGGACTGCTCGCAGTGCAAGACGCATCCGCAGTTCGTGCGCCAACTGGCCCTTGCGATAGGCGTTGACCACAAAGGGCCGCTGCTGGATGTGAGCGACACCATCCGCTACTGGCTCACCAGCCTCGAAAGGCCCATCGTTATCCTCGATGAGGCAGGCGACCTGAACGTGGCGGCATTCCTTGAGCTCAAGAGCCTGTGGAACGCCACCGAGAACGCCTGTGGGTGGTATATGATGGGGGCCGATGGCCTCCGCGCCAAGATAGACCGGGGCTACAACAACAAGCGGCTGGGCTATGCCGAGATATTCAGCCGGTTCTCCGAGAAGTACAGCACGGTGGTACCCGTGGGCAAGGAGGCGAAGAAAGACTTCTACCAGCGCATCATCACACAGGTGCTGCGGGCCAACATGGACGACAGCCAACTGAAGCACCTGGGCGAGATAGTGACCAAGTGCGTGACGCACGACAGCGTAGGCCGCTTCGGTGGTCTGCGCAGGGCAGAGAGCCTTTTAATCCTCCATTCAACCAACGATTAAACGGCCTTTCAATGCCGCCTAAAAAGCCTCTAACCGTGACCAACATCATCACCAAAAAGCGAAAACTGCTCCCGTTCGAGGGCCAATGGCTTGAGGCCATCGGGTGCCCGGAGCTGACGCACTCGTGGATAGTCTATGCCGAGAGCGGCCACGGCAAGACCACCTTCACGATGCAGCTCTGCCAGTACCTCGTTTCGCTGGGCGTGAAGGTGTGGTATGACACGCTGGAGGAAGGCGACTCGGAGAGCTTCAAACAGGCCATTCTGAGGACGGGCATGGCGGGCATCGGCAAGCAGTTCATGGTGCTGGACAAATGGCCCATTGAGGCGGTGAAGGACAGGCTGCGGAAGCGCACCCCTCCGCAGGTCATCATCATCGACAGCATCCAGTACAGCGGCCTGCGCTATGCGGACTACCAGACGCTGCTGGATGAGTTCAGGCAGACGATGTTCGTGTTCATCAGCCATGCGGACGGCAGCAGGCCGAAAGGCTCTGTGGCCGAGGCGGTGCGGTTCGATGCCCACGTGAAGATTCGGGTGGAGGGCTACAAGGCGTTTGTGAACAGCCGATTCCGGGATGGCGAGGGCCAGCCGATAGTGATATGGGAGGAAGGGGCAAGCAAGTATTGGGCGGTTTAGACATCAGACCATAGACCACAGACCATGAAACACGTGAACCCCGATGTCTTCAAGCCATGGAGCCTTATCCACTTCATCTATGGGAGTCCGGACAGGGCGCTGTGTGGCGCAGTGATACCAATCACCGGGGAGTTCACCACTGACCAAGTGAACTGCTCTAAGTGCATCAGGACGGTCGAGCAGTGCAAGAATGTGAAGGAAACCGAATACATCAAACCATAACCAAAAACCAACCACCATGAATTTCAAGCAAGTAAAATTTGACAACATCTCTGTGGTCATCGAGAAGGGAGAGCGTGATGCTGATGACGGGAACACAGTGTATGAGGTCGTTCAGACGGTCGATATAGACGGAGTGACCGCAGAGTCTGCTCTTGGATTCTATGACGAAGACAGGAGAGATGAATGCTTCGAGAAGTATGGAGAGGAACACGCCAGACATTTTTTCAAGGTGATCAGCCAATTCGTTTAACCACCACACCACCATGACCACCCACCACCCCACCACCACCGCGCCACAGCTCTCTGACGAGGGCGTGAGCAATATGATACGCCTGCACACCGGGCTGAGCGAGAACGACCACAACGACCTCATCATAGATGCGGGTGTGGACTATGCCGGAAGGCAGGGGTCGTTCACCGAGCGCGGCCGTCAGAAGCTGCTCCAGAGCCGCATGTTCTGGCAGTGGTGGTGGAGGAACTGGCTGGCCGTTGACCGCGCCATATTGGCCAATGTAGAGACGTTGCATGCAACGTCTCTACCGGCAAACGAGTACCTGCGGGCGCACCTGATGGCGCACAGCTATGAGCTACCGAAGATCATGTGGCGCAAGCTGTTCATAGATGCCGACTGCAAGCCGCAAGGGCACAGAAGTGTTCAATCACGCTACTCAACCGCACAGCCATGAACATCAAACTGAAACAGCACCAGCACAATCTGCTGACGGCAGAGCTGGAGGAACTGATCACCGACCTGGGGAAATCGAAGGACGCGGACGTGCAACTGCTGTGCTGTGTGCTGGCAGAGCTGCACAAGAAGATGTACACGAAGCTGTATGATGTGAAGCCGCTCTACAAGACTGGCCTGACGCCCGCGCAGGCGGTGGCATTGAACACGGCATGCAGCCGCTATCTGATGGATGGCATCCACCCCGAGCACACGCAGATGCTGGCAGGTGCGATGATGCTGAAGATTCATCCAAAACTGGTCTGATATGAGCGAAGAGAAGAAACCACTGATGTGGACGACACAGCAGGAGCTGAAGCAGCAGCAGACGCGCCTGAAGAATCTGGAAGAGGCCCGCGACCGCATCAGCGCGCAGATGGGAAGGGCGCAGGGCATTGAATGGTTCCGGCTGTGCAGTGAATGGAGCGGGCTGAACGCGACCATCTACACGGTGAAGACCGTGATCGCCAATGTGAAGGCCACGCGAGACACGCACGGCCACGAGATAGGCGGCATGAGCGCGGGATCGGAAGTGAGCACCAAACACAGCAACCAACAATGAGACACGATGCTGCCCATAGCGACAAGACTGCTCGGCCAACGGCTGAGGGAGGTGGACGCGGAGATGAATCGCGTGATGCTGCTGAAACCCAACAACAGGCGCACGAAGGAATGGAGCAAGGACATGGAGCAGCTCCGGAGCATCCGCAGGCAGGTGATGCGGGAGCTGGAGGTGTTGGACACGGTGTAGAGACGTTGCATGCAACGTCTGTACAACGCCCCAAATGCTACATCAGCGGCCCCATCACGGGCCTACCTGCGGAAGAGTACCTTTTGAATTTCTATCGCGCCAGCCGCTATGTGGAAGACCTCGGCTATGAGGCCGTTAACCCCTGCGACCTGAACCATGCCGGGCACGACCAGACGTGGGAGAGCTACATGCGGGTGGACATCAAGGCACTGATGGACTGCGAGGCGATATGCCTGCTGCCGGAGTGGCACAGGAGCGTGGGCGCTCGCACAGAGTATCACCTCGCGCAGGTGCTGGGCATGGACGTGGTGATGCCCGACAACGGCCCTGATATCGTGATAGAGGCACTCATTGAACAGGACATTCTTTAACCAAAAACCAAAACCATCATGCCAGAGACCATCGAAGAATTTGTTGACGCAGCAGTCGATTACATAGAGGGATACTGCGACCTCGAAGATGCTGAATACCTGATCTACCTGACACGGCTCCGCGAGGAAATGGACAGGTTGATAGATGCCGAGAAGGCTAAACTCTAATCACTAATCAATCATCAATCACCAAAAACCAACAAACATCATGACACACACATCAAAAGACCAATTCTGGAAGGACGAGGCGGGCACCGTCATCCCCTTCAACCGCATCACCACCTATGAGCGCAAGCGCGAGCGGGCAGCCGCAATGCTGCACAAGGGCGCGAAGGCCATCAGCGCACAGCTCTCCGCGTATAAGAAGACCATGCGCGAGCTGTGCAACGAGGTTTATGAGGAGTTCATGGCCTCGAAAGAGAGCGACCGCTTGGCGAAGGGCAACTTCACTTGGCACAACTTCGACCGCAGCATCAAGGTAGAGGTGAGCATCAACGACCGCATCGAGTTCGATGACCTGCATGTGAAGAGCGCAAAGGAGAAGTTCGACACGTTCATGGACATCAACGTGGAGAGCAAGAATGCCTTTGTGAAAGAGATGATCATGAGCGCGTTCCAGACGAGCAAGGGCAAGCTGGACACCAAGCGCGTGTTCGACCTCATCCGCTACCGCAGCAAGATCAACGATGCGCTGTTCAGCGAGGCGTGTGCCGTGCTTGAGGCGGGCATCCGCAGGCCCGACAGCCGCACCTACTTCCGTGTTTGGGAGCGCACGGGGAAGGATGGGGAGTATCAGCTCATCGACCTGAATTTTTCAAGCATCTGAACACTAACCCGGATGGCGCAGATAGGCTGCGCCATCCACAGAACCACCACCATGATTAAGACCAGCACACATCACCTACATCGACTTACTCCCATTGTGGAGGAAATAGCTACTGAGATAGCCAGTGCTGTCCAAAAGCACCCTGAATGGCCGAGGGACATCATTCACCAGTGGGCCATCGTTCAGGAGGAGGCCGGAGAGACGCAAAAGGATGTGCTGCAATGGGTGTATGATACGGTCGATGGCGATGCGTACATGTACCAGAAGGAGAAGGTGCGGGCAGAGGCTGTTCAGACCGCTGCCATGTGCCTGCGGTTCCTTGTTCACCTTGATGATGTGAGGCCATGAAGATTTACATCCATATCTACCAGCGGCACGCAGAGGGCTCGAAGGAGGTGCGCAGGTACTTCAGCAGCAAAAAGAGGTCCAATGATGCGTGGGCGCTTCATTGGAGAGAGAAGTCATTGCGCATCATAGACCAGGCATCATCGAACAGCGGTGATATGCTTCAAGTCCATGCTCAGGATTTCGAGAATGTGAATTGGACGCTCAAACTAATTGCAGTTAACGCAGAGTAATCATGACCCAAGACACCACCATCCACCACAACCGCCTCAAGTCCCTTCACGGCCACGTGAAGGCCGTGCGCAATGCACAGCGGGCTTTCTTCTCGCTGCCCAAGGTGGTGAGCCAAGAGCAGCGCAATGGCTTCCTACAGGCCAGCAAACAGGCCGAGAAGGCTTTGGATGCCTTCATGCAGCAGATTGAATATGAGAAACTGGTCTGAGCCATGCCCGCCAACAAGAACGCCATAGCCCGCTACCGCATCATCGCCTCCACGCTGGAGGCAGCCTCAGCGCGGAATCCTGTGAGCATCCATGAGCTGGTGCTGGCGGTTCGGGTGTTCACCGACCAGCAGGTGAGTGTCAGCACCATCGAGAAGGACATCCACGCGCTGCGGCATGACGAGGCACTGAATATCCACGCGCCCATCAGGGCCGCGCCCAATGGTGGCTTCTACCTCAACGACATCATCGACAGTCAAAAACTCAATCCATTCAAAACCATCACCATGAACCTCAAAGCATTCAACACATTGAACACCGTGAGCGCAGGGCGCAGCGGACAGGCCGTCATCAGTATATCGAAGGCGGGCGTATTCACCCTCAGCAAGCCAGCGGCCGAGCTGCTGAAGGTGCAGGAGAAGGACCGCATCATCCTGCAACAGGACCAGGACAGCCCGAAGGACTGGTATGTGATGCGCGATGACGAGGGCGATGGATTCCCGCTGCGCCAAGGCTACGATGCGAAGGGGCTGATGTTCAACAGCGCGGAGCTGCGCAGGGTGATGCTGGCAAGCCTCGGCAAGGATGCGACCATCACCAAAGGTGTGCGCCTGCCCATGGGTAATAATCCCATCTCAGGACACATCTGGCCCATCATGACCGCAGCACTCAACAAGCACTGAGCCATGACCTTCACCGTAACCACCGAAGACCCAGAGGAAGCCCGCAGGCTGGCCAAGTGCACCGACATGGCCATTGCGCTGTTCGACATACGGCAGGCACTGCGCGACAACGATGAGCCGCAGACCCGCGATGAGCTGGCCGAGAAGATAGGCTACATCATCGCAGACCACAACATCATCATTGATGATATACTGACCTGAGCCATGACCCGCTACATCCTCACATCTGTCCGCACGGGCAACGAGATAGATGTCACATACGATGACGCTGGGCGGCTGTGGGCGGTGGGGCTAAGCGGCACCTACACCGATGATGAGCATGTGCGCACGTGGGGCATCATGCCGCTGAGCATCGGGGCGATGCGCCAGCTCGTCATCAAGGGTGTGACCATCCGCGAGGTGCCTGCCGACCTGACATTCGAGACGTTCTACGGCAAGTATGCCTACAAGGTGGACAGGGCAGCCGCAGAGGCCGCATGGGGCAAGCTGAAGGACAGCGACCGCATGGCCGCGCTGGAGGGCATCGCCAAGTATGAGCGGTGGCTGGGCCAGAAGGGCACCGCCAAGCTCTACCCGGTGCGCTACATCAGCAAGCGCGTGTGGGAGTGGGAGGAGCTGAAGAAACCGATAGCCGTGAGCCGATGAGCTACGCCCCCACCATCCGCTCCCTCCACACCCTGCTCTCCAAGCGCGGCCTGATGGACGACAAGCGCGACATCATCCGCGAGCACACGCTTGGCCGAACCGAGAG
>JAUXUQ010000009.1 GCA_030680605.1 Gammaproteobacteria bacterium
AGCCATGAAGATCGAAATTGGCTCATATGAGGCGAAAACAAGGCTCCCTGAATTGCTGCGGCAGGTAAAAACCGGCAAAAGCTTTACCATCACCAATCGCGGCGTAGCCATTGCGGATTTGGTGCCCAGTCTGGGCGCACGGGTGAAGGACAAGGTTGCGGCGGCAGAAAATCTCAAAGCCTTCATGCGGGCCGATCCGGTGCGTGGTGTAAACATCAAGGCTCTCATCGAAGAAGGGCGCGCGTGAGCTTCGTCCTTGATAGCTCGGTGACCATGCGCTGGTACTTTGGTGACGGCAGGCCACAAGAACTCGCCTACGCCGGCAAGGTGCTTGATGCGATGAAAAAGACCAACGCCCTCGTACCCGTGACATGGGGGCTGGAAGTGGCAAACGTCATTGCCAGAGCGGAAGCGAAAGACCTTGTGACAGAAGCGCGGAGCGGGGCGTTTCTTGAGATGCTGGAAGGCGTGGATATTGAGGTGGACGCGGCCACATTCCAGCACGCGCTGTCTGATACCCTGCAACTGGCGCGGCGCTACAAACTGTCTGCTTACGATGCCTCCTACCTCGAACTGGCCTTAAGACTGGGCATACCGCTGGCCACGCTCGACGAAGATTTGCAGAAGGCGGCAAAGAAAGCTGGCGTGAAAAAGCTTGCTTGAAACTCCAAACATAGTGATAAATAAGGGTAGCGTCCCCTTATCACTCGGTCGCTGGACGCTGCGCGATAAAGACGCGCAGCGCCGTTTAGCTTCACGTTCGGCGTCGCACACATGACCAAACCACAATGAACGCAGTTAACAATCCGGATTACCCAGGAGGTTCTAAAGCGCGGGTAAACCGTGCAGGCGATAACGTTCGCGCCAATATGCCTACGGTCGATGATCTTCAGGTTATTGATGACTGGCGCGCGGCTCACCGGGGCGTCCTTAATACGTTTCAGGCGATTTTGAGAAATCGTACACGTGGCACGCGAATAACCGTCGCACAGAGACATAAACGTAAGTTAACGATCTTCGATAAGCTCACAAGACTTCCGGGAATGAATCTTTCCCGTATGGATGACATCGCGGGATGTCGGCTGATATTCCGTAGCATAAAGTAACTGTATTTATTTCGAGATAAGTTTCATAAAGCCCGCTTCAATCACAAGCATCGAAATGACATTGACAAGTACGACTACATAAAAAGCCCCAAGCCTACCGGTCACCGCGGGGTTCATGATGTGTACGAGTACGATGTCAATTCTGAAGTTGGTAAAAGACTTGCCGGGCTATACGTTGAGATTCAATATAGAACGCTAGTACAACATTCATGGGCCACGGTGGTCGAAGTTATTGGTTTCATTACAGAGAGCCAGCCTAAATTTGAGAGAGGCGACAAACGCTACGAGCAAGCTATGGCGCTAGCAAGCGAAATTCTGGCTAGGGCTTATGAGAGTATGAAAGGGCCATTTCCTGCGCTGGAAGATCGTGAAATTGTAAAACAATTTCTTGCGCTCGATAACGAACTTTCAATGTTAGATACGTTGCGCGGGCTTAATGCGGCGGACAAAGCCATGTCGGACAATCGCAACGCGATTCTAATCTTTTCAGAATCAGGTGAACTTGAAATCAAGACATTCCGAGACTCTACCGATGCCGTACGTGCATTGTTCGAGCTTGAAAAGCAGATGCCTGGCCAAGATATCGTTCTGGTGCGCGCGGATACCAGTGACGAAGTGAGGTTGGCGTTCAAGAACTACTTCTCTGACGCGCGTGACTTTATTCGTATGGTTGAAGATGGGTGCGAAAAGCTCACAAAGGTCAGGCAACTTGTTCACCCCGCTCGTAGGCTAAAGAAGAAGAAGAAGCGTACATAATTCACGAACTTGCTTCTTCGCAGGAGATCGACCGGCTGGTTAGGGCCGAAACCGGCTATGCGCTAAAGGCCCTTCGACTTGTTTCAACACTGATCAGCCAGCCATCGAGGAAGCTTGGCGCACACGCAGATTCCGGATACCCTTTTTATTCGATACTAGTCACTAATCGAGCAGAAAGGTGATGCTGGCATTGATGCGGTATTTGGTGATCTTGTTGCCTTCCACCTTGGCCTCAAAATTCTTGATGTAGATTGACTTGATGCCATGCAGAGACTTGGAGGCGCGCGCGACGGCCTGTGCCGCTGCGTCTTCCCAGCTTTTTTCAGACTCTGCGAGCACCTCGATTACTTTCAGAACGTCCGGCATGGTGCGCTCCTCGTTTCCCGTGGTTGTATTTTATATCGTGATTGTAATATATCCGACGAAGGATGGAAGGAAATTGATCTATATCAAACTCGCGCGGAGAATATCTGGAGTATCTTAAGCAAAAGTATCTTCGAACCAAGGAGCAGCGCCCATGTCCACCCTGACCAATGCCCAATTGAAGCAACTCCGGCAACTGCTGAACAGCCGCCTCACTGAATTGCTCGAGGAGGTGCGCCAGGAGATGATCGCCTCGGGCGATCAGCACTATATCGACCTCGCCGCAGGCGTGATGGACGTTGGCGATGAATCCGTGGCGGACATGCTGACGGACATGAATGCCGCTCTTTTCGACCGTCATATTCAGGAAATACGCGATGTTGAAGCGGCACAACTGCGTATGGCCGACCTGAGCTACGGTGCGTGCATCGACTGTGGCGCCACGACCGGCTACGACCGGCTCGCGGCGTATCCGACCGCGAAACGCTGCTACGAATGCCAGAGCCAGCACGAAAAGCGCTATGCCCACGAGGCAACGCCGCGCCTTTAGCGATAGCGTCCCGCGCGGCACCTGCGCTCGTGCAGAGCCAGGTCGTCAATTTCTTTTACACCCTGCAGGGCGAGGCGGAGGGGGCGCAGGCCTTTTCCAATTTCGACACGCTGCTGGCGCCGTTCATCAGCTACGACGGCCTGGCCTACGCCGAGGTGAAGCAGGCGTTGCAGGAATTCATTTTCAACATCAACGTGCCGATGCGCGTCGGCTTTCAGGCCCCCTTCACCAACATCACGCTGGATTTGCAGGCGCTGAACTATCTTGCCGAACAGGGCGTCATCATCGGCGGTAAATTGCAGGACACCCGGTACAAGGATTTCCAGCGGGAAATGGACCTGTTCAATCGCGCGTTGTTCGAGGTGATGCTGGAGGGCGACGCCGCCGGCAGGGTATTTACCTTCCCCATCCCGACCTACAACATCACCAAGGGATTTGACTGGGACAATCCGAACCTCGACGGCCTGTGGCGCATGACGGCGTGCCGTATTTTTCCAACTTCGTCAATTCCGGCATGAAACTGGAAGACGCGCGCAGCATCGGGCTGATCATGAAGTCCGGCGTTGATTACGAATTTCGCACGACCGTGGTAAAGTCACAACTGGATATCACAGACATCGCAAGCATGGCGCGGCTGATTAAAGGCGCGCACCGGTATATCCTGCAGCGGTTTGCCAGCGGTGAGGTATTGGACCCGGCCTTTCGTGACCGGCAGACCTGTTCCGGCGCGGAGTTCGAGCAGATGCGGCGCGCCGTGCAGCCGTTTGTGGCACACTGTAGCGTGCGTTGAGTGCGGGCCGCAATGGGGAGGTGTGCATGGATATCGACGTGATCCAGGAGGTCTGCCAGCACTGCGCGCGCGGGCCATGACTTGATCAAGCTCGCGCGGTAATACTCAACGCCCGCATGCTCCGCTATGCCGATCTAGACAAGGGCATCATATTGCCCATGATGGAGAGGCAGTCATCCTCGATGTGCTCGGCGCATCCGTGCCCGCGCATATGTAAAGATTGGCAACCTGCTAATTGCACACGGTGCGAATCTGATGGATATCAGTGTTGCCTTGCAGGACTTTCTCTATCCCGTCCTGCTTCAGGGTGCGCAAACCCTCGGCAAAGGCCGTGTTTCGCAGTTCCTCTACGGTTGCGCGCCTCTGGACCAGTCGCTTAATCGTGTTGCTGCCGATAAGCAGTTCATGCAGGCCAAGACGTCCCTTGTAGCCGGTGTTTCCGCATTCTTCACAACCGCATGCCTTGTAAAGAATAAACTCACCCTTAACGGTGTAGGTGCTTTTCCAGTGTTGCAATACAGTGGCCGGATCGATAGGCATGTCCAGGCAATATTCCTGCAACAATTCATCAATTTCGTCACTGCTTGCGGTGTAGGATTCTTTGCATTTTTTACACAAGCGCTTGGCGAGTCGCTGCGCCAGAACGCCCAATAATGCATCGGAGAAATTGAAGGGATCCATGCCCAAATCGAGGAGCCGCACGACACTTTCCGGGGCGCTATTGGTGTGCAGGGTGGAAAACACAAGATGACCTGTAAGGGATGCCTCAATGCCGGTTTTGGTGGTCTCGGCATCGCGCATTTCGCCGACCATGATAACGTCTGGATCAGCTCGCAAGAATGCACGCATCGCAGCTGCAAAGGTTAATCCAATTTTTGTATTTACCTGCACCTGCCGCAGTCCTTGCTGCGTGATCTCGACGGGATCTTCCGCAGTCCATATCTTGCGCTCCGGCGTGTTGATGTAGCTGAGTACGGAGTGTAGCGTAGTGGTTTTGCCTGAGCCTGTGGGACCGCATATCAGAAATAAACCATGCGCCTTGACAGCGATATTTTTAATGGCTTCCAGGAGTGTTGAGTTAAGTCCAAGATCATCTATGGGAACCGGTTTGGCCCCGGCCAATAGTCTCATCACCACGTCTTCCATGTTCCTGGTGGTTGGTATGGTGGCCACACGTAATTCTATTTTTGCCGGGCCAAATTGCTGAAAATCGATCTTGCCATCCTGTGGCTTGCGCCGCTCGGAGATGTCGAGCCCACACATGATCTTGATCCTGGAGACCACGGCATTTCTATAATTAGCTGGAATTTCAAAATAATCAGACAGCGTGCCGTCGTTGCGAAAACGGACACGGGTATTTTGTTTGCCTGGGTAAGACTCAATATGGATATCGGAGGCTCCCTGTTGCAGGGCGTCCATTATCATTTTGTTGACTAGCCTGACGAGGGTGTTGTCAGATTCCGCAATGGTCTCATCAGGTTCGTCGTTGTCAGATTCGGACACCAGTTGTGATGTGAGTTCACCAATATCCCCGCCGCCTCCGTCATAACCATAAAAATTATCTATCGCAAGAGAGAGGTCTTCCTCGGTTGCCATGACAGGCTCAATCGCTAATTTTGTATAGAAACGTAATGCGTCCAATGGCTCCCACTTCATGGGATCCGATACGGCTACCACTAATGTTTCTCCCGCCCGGTACAGCGGCATAATCTTGTGCTTGCGCAGGATATTTTCGGGGATCAGCTTAATGACATTCGGGTCAACATTGAATTTGCGCAGATTGACAACCGGAATGCCAAGCTTTCGCGCCAGCGCACGTTTGATGGTGTCCCTGTCCACAAGGCCCATGTTGACCAGAATTTCACCCAGGGGCATTTTGCGGTCTTTCTGCTGGCCACCCAGTGCCTCATCCAGTTGCTGCTGGGTAACCAACTTCTCGTTAACCAGCATTTCACCCAATTTCAGGCTGGGCTTGCTCTTCTGCTCTTGTAGCGCCCGGATGATCTGCTCTCGTGTGACGAGTTGTTCGTCGGCCAGGTAATCACCTATGCGCTGGTTGCGCAGTTGCTGTTGTTTCTTCAGACCGAGATCAATATCTTTTGAAGTCGCGGACTTTTCCTTGACGAGCAACTGGCCTATGGGTGTGCCAATCTGACAGTTTTTAATGGCATGGCTGGGGATGAAGTAGCGAATGATTTTCCCTTCACGGTTCAATATGAATAAATATAGGCCGGCCTTTTTCCGGATGGACCCCATGGTCTCACCAGTAAGCTTGTCGCCGTCCGTAAACTCTATATTGCATTTTTGCTTGTCTGAGCCAGAAATTACCTCATCCCCAAGTTGCGTCTTGAGCAGGTCATCCTGTTTTTTTGGGGGGAGTGGCTGGGCCAATCGCAGGTATTTGAGGCTGTTCAGGTCAACGGTGGAGTTGGCGCCGGATTCGCTGGCGCGTATTTCAAGCGCTGATTCATCAGGGGAAAAGCGGATCAACTCACCTGATATTTGTTTGCCATTGGCAAGAAAGGCGATACAGGACTCGGGGGCATCGCCAGCTGCCTTGGGCGGCAATGTAAAGTGCAGTGGGGTGGGCCAATTCACTTGTTTTGTCATGACATTGTCCATGCGAATGGAGGATGTGTGCCTGCAGTTATACACGAACTCGAGGGGCCAAGCCTTGTACTGCAGCGTCGCCAGGGCCCAAATCGGTCTGCCCAGCCGAGGCCCTGGTGGCGGCAGCGGCTATTTTCGTTAATTGTGAGCTCTAGTTTTGGTGACGACATATGGCGGTCTTGGTTGAGGTGGCGTATATGCCATGGTTTCTTGTCGGCAGCATGGTGCTTATACAAGTCACGTTAACATTTTATTGCGTCGGGCCTGGCGCATTATTCGGGACTTATCGGAACAGGTAGACGACGTAACGATGTTCTTGATTGCGCAGTGGCGTGCACTGCAGGCAGGGGCAGCGCGTTGCAGGGCCTGCTGGATCAAAATCTTCCATCTATTTATTAAGCATCCCGTAGTTCGACACGTTTTCCGGCTCTTTCGATTTCATCGGCAAGCGGGAGTGGCGTGTCGAAATAGTAGCGCTTTTCAGGAAAATAGGAAAGTCCCGTTATAAGGAGCTTCCGGCCTCGGGTTGAGTTCCCGGCTGATCCATTTGCCGGTCCCCGTGTGTGTGCGTCCCCGCCAAGGGTGCCTCAGGGCGACGTGAGGTTTGCAGCAGTATCCCGCGTATCAGCTGACAGTACGGTTTTGAAATGCTGCGGTCATGTCGCTGTGGTCGGGGTTCGGGGTGACAAGGGGCTGACGGCCAGCATGCGCTCCACCGCGCGGCGCGCGGCGTGGATGATGCTTTCATCCACTTCAACTTGCGGTGACAGGGTTTCGAGGGCAGTCAGTATTTTTGGCAAGGTGATGCGCTGCATGTGGGGGCACAGCACGCAGGGCCGCACAAAATCCACGGCGGGATTTTCTACGGCGACATTATCCGCCATGGCGCATTCGGTCACCATGACGACCTTCGCTGCGCCGGAGTTTTGCACATCACGAATCATGCCGGAGGTGGAGCCGACAAAATCGGCTTCGTCGCAGACCTCGGGTGGGCACTCAGGATGCGCCAGCACGCGTACGCCGGGGAATTGTTCACGCAAGGCACGGATCTGGTCGGGCGTGAAGCGCTCGTGCACCATGCAGGCGCCATGCCAGGCGATGATTTCGACAGCGGTTTGTCGCGCGACGTTGGCGGCCAGATAGCGGTCGGGCAGAAAGATGACGCGTTGTACACCAAATGCGCGCGCCGCCGCTTCGACCACGCGCGCCGCATTACTGGAGGTGCAGCAGTAGTCGGATTCCGCCTTCACTGCGGCGGAGGTGTTCACATAGCTCACCACCGGGACACCGGGATAGCGCTGTTTGAGGAGGCGCACGTCGGCAGCAGTGATGGATTCGGCGAGCGAGCAGCCCGCCGCAGTGTCGGGTATCAGCACGGTGCGTTCGGGCGCCAGCACCTTCACCGTCTCGGCCATGAAGTGTACGCCACACATCACCACCACCGGCGCATCCTCCTGGTTGAGGGCGGCCGCATACTGGGCCAGTTGCAGTGAATCACCCACCTTGTCGGCCACGCCATAGGCGATCTCCGGCAGCTGGTAATTGTGCGCCAGAATGAGTGCGCGCTTTTCCTGTTTGAGCTGGTTTATGCGGTAGATGAGTGGCGCCTTGAGCAGCCAGTCCACGTCGGCGATCAGGCCGTGCAGTTGCTCCCACACCGGCTGGGTTGCGTGCGCAACTTCATCGGTGAACTGATCGTCGCGCCAGGTCAGCACCGGTGCCGTGCCACGCCCACCCTGCGCTACGCGGGTAGTGATTGCAGTAGGCGCTGTGGTTGCGGTGGGGGTCATTGCTCGTATTCCCGGGCCGATAAGCATTTGACCCAAAAGCTAGCGTGTCAGTTCAGGCTACGGCACTGTGCCGTCAGGTTGCGGCAGGCCTGGGCTGACGGTCATTCGGGCGCAATTGGATAGAGAGTTCACGCAACTGTGCTTCCGAGGCGGGCGATGGTGCGCTGGTGAGCGGGCAGGCGGCCGTCTGTGTCTTGGGGAAGGCCATCACCTCCCTGATCGAGCTGGCGCCGGCCATGAGCATGGTGAGGCGATCGAGCCCGAAGGCGATGCCGCCATGTGGCGGGCAGCCGTATTGCAGGGCATCAAGCAGGAAGCCGAATTTTTCCTGCGCCTGCTCATCGCTGATGCCCAGCAGGCGGAAGACCGCGCTCTGTATTTCGGGCCGGTGAATACGTACCGAGCCGCCGCCAAGTTCGGTGCCGTTCAGCACCAGATCATAGGCGCGCGACAGGCATGCACCGGGGTCACGCTCCAAGGCACCAATGTCATCCACTGCGGGCGCGGTGAAGGGGTGATGCAATGCCTGCCAGCGCTGGTTGTCTGCATCGTGCTCGAACATCGGGAAGTCCACCACCCACAGCGGCCGCCAGCCATGTTGTAGCAGGTTGCAGTCGTGGCCGAGCTTGATACGCAGCGCGCCGAGTGCGTCGCAGACAACCTTGGCCTTGTCGGCACCGAAGAAAATGAGATCACCGTCGGCAGCGTGTGTGCGCTGCATGATCTGGCTGATAACGGTGTCCGGCAGGAATTTGAGGATGGGTGATTGCAGGCCATCACGGCCCTTGGCCCATTCGTTGACCTTGATGTAGGCAAGCCCCTTGGCGCCATAAATGGTGACGAACTGCGTGTAGTCGTCAATCTCCTTGCGCGTGAGTGCGCAGCCGCCCGGCAGGCGCAGTGCGGCTACGCGTCCGGCGGGGTCATTGGCCGGTCCGGAGAACACCTTGAATTCAACATCGCGCATGAGGTCGCCGATATCCACCAGCTCAAGCGGTATGCGCAGATCAGGTTTGTCGACACCATAGCGCGTCATGGCATCGCGCCAGGTCATGCGCGGGAATGGTTTGGGCAATGCGATCTCGAGTGTTTTCGCGAACAGCTCGCGCATCATGTCTTCCATCAGCGTAGTGATGGCGTGTTCGTCCATGAAAGAGGTCTCGATGTCGATCTGGGTGAATTCCGGCTGTCGGTCGGCGCGCAGATCCTCATCACGGAAGCAGCGGGCGAACTGGTAGTAGCGCTCCAATCCCGACATCATCAGCAGTTGCTTGAACAGCTGTGGTGATTGCGGCAGCGCAAAGAAGCTGCCCGGATGAGTGCGCGAGGGCACCAGATAATCGCGCGCACCTTCGGGCGTAGCCTTGGTGAGCATCGGTGTTTCGATGTCGAGGAATCCATGCGCATCGAGAAAACTGCGCAGGGTGCGGGTGATGCAGGCTCGTAGCTGTAAACGTCCCAGCATTTCCTTGCGGCGCAGATCGATATAACGATAGCGCAGGCGGGTTTCCTCGTGCACGCCCTCCTCATCGAGCTGGAACGGCAGTGGCTGGGCGGCGTTGAGTATTTCAACTTCCACGCTCAATACTTCAACCATGCCTGTCGGCAGGGAGGTATTTTCCGTGCCCGGCGGACGTTTGCGCACGCAGCCCTTGATGCGCAGTACGTATTCGTTGCGCACGCGCTCCGCCAGCCTGAAGGCCTCGACCTGCGCCGGGTCGAAGACGACCTGCACCAGTCCCTCGCGGTCGCGCAGGTCGATGAAGATCACGCCGCCGTGGTCACGCCGCCGGTGCACCCAGCCACAGAGGGTGAGATTCTGGTCGAGCAGGGCTTCGTTAACCTGCCCGCAATAATGGCTGCGCATGACGGGGTTCCTGATAATGTAGGGGCAGCGCGGTCTCAGGCGCCGGGTGTGGCGACCGGTGCCGTGCTGCCAAGGGGTTTGGTACGCGGGCCGGGTACGATCACGCCCATCGAGATGATCATTTTGAGCCCTTCGTCGACGCTCATGTCGAGCTCGATGGTGTCTTGCTTCGGCACCATGAGAAAGAAACCCGAGGTCGGGTTGGGCGTGGTGGGCATGTAGACATTGACCACCTCGTCACGGGTTTTGGTCTGTGCCTCACCTACCGTGGTGCCGGTCTGGAAGGCCACAGTCCACAGCCCACGGCGCGGATATTCGATCAGCAGCACCTTGCGG
Source organism: Gammaproteobacteria bacterium (assembly GCA_030680605.1). Lineage (NCBI taxonomy): Bacteria > Pseudomonadati > Pseudomonadota > Gammaproteobacteria > Gammaproteobacteria bacterium. The sequence continues at coordinate 10,169 of JAUXUQ010000009.1, forward strand.
AAGGACTGGCCGCCGGGCGCAAACAGCGTTTCAGAAACCTGTTTGGCGCCGGAGTAGATGGAGCGTACCAGCGGGATGCGCGCAAGCAGACGCTCCCAGGCATCTACCAACTGTTGCCCGAAGAAGTTGGCAACTACGATGCCGGTGACCAGCACCACAGTGATGGTAAGTACGACCCCGAGGCCGGGAATGTGCAGGCCGAGAAGGACATCCGGATGATAGGCGGCGGGCAGCAGCAGCAGGGTGCGATCCATGATGTCTACCATGAGCTTGATGACCAGCACGGTAACCGCGAGTGGCACCCAGATGAGCAGGCCGGCGATGACGTAACGACGCAGATGTGACATGGTGCGCGAGGTCAGGCGGCAGAGTCGGTGCTGGGCGCCGACGGTTTGGCCGTGCTGTCAGCAGCGGACTTTTCGGCCGGCGTCTTGGTGGCTTCGGCAGTGTCGGAGTTTGTACTCGCTGGCTTCTCCGACTCAGATTTCGCAGGATCGGCGGGTTTTTTCTGCCCTGCGTGTTTGAAGTCGGTCTGGTACCAGCCGCTGCCTTTCAGGTGAAAGGAAGGCGCCGAGAGCAGTTTGCGCAGTGTGGGTTGGCTGCAGGCGGGGCATGCGGCGGGCGGGGCGTCACTGAATTTCTGCATTACTTCAACGCGGTGTCCGCACTGGGTGCATTCATAGTCGTAAATGGGCATAGGACGGGCCGCAGTTGCGTGTGTCGATTAAATAAACAGGTGATGAGAAAAGTTATTGCCGTATTATACTCTAAAGAAAGCCCCGGAAAATCCTCAGGTTGAGCTTTTCGGGGGCGGCAATAGAGGCAGGCCGGGCTTTTGCGGGAGCCGCCTTGCAGCCGCAGCCACAATGGAGCACGAGCGGGCCGCATATGGGCCACAACCACGATAGAGTGCGGGTAAGCCCGGAGACCCTCTCCGGCCCAATGGCGCGACGATAACAGCATGCACGGTTTTACCACCCCACCACCCCCCCCGGGGCACCGCTCTGACTGGAAGACGGTGCGCAGCCTGTTGCCCTACCTGTGGGAGTTTCGGGGCCGGGCGCTGTTTGCCATTGGCTGCCTGATATTAGCCAAGTTCGCCAATGTGGGCGTGCCGCTCATGCTCAAGGAGATCGTGGATCGGCTGGATGTGGCGCATAACCCGGTGCTGGTGTTGCCGCTCATGTTTGTGCTGGGTTATGGCCTGTTGCGCCTGAGCGCGGCATTGCTGGGCGAGCTGCGTGATGCCGTCTTCGCCAAGGTGACGCAACGCGCCATCCGTCGCATCGCGCTCAAGGTGTTCCGCCACCTGCATGCCCTGGCGCTGCGCTTTCATCTGGATCGGCAGACCGGCGGGCTGTCGCGCGACATCGAGCGCGGCACGCGTGGTATCAGCTTTCTGCTGTCGTTCATGCTGTTCAATATTCTCCCAACATTGCTGGAGATAACGCTGGTAGCGGCCATCCTGCTGGGGAAGTATTCGGCCTGGTATGCGCTGGTGACGTTCGGCACATTGGCGATGTATGTTGTATTCACGCTGGTCGTTACCGAGTGGCGGTTGAAATATACGCGCGCCAAGAATGAAATGGATTCGAAGGCGAACACGCGCGCCATTGACAGTTTGATCAACTATGAAACAGTCAAGTATTTCGGCAACGAAGAGTACGAGTCGCGCCGTTATGACGAGAATCTTGCTGCACTGGAGCGTGTGTCAGTCAAAAACCAGACCTCCATGGCGCTGCTGAATTTTGGCCAGAGCGCGATCATCGCAGTGGGCGTCACTGTGTTGATGTGGCTGGCGAGTGCCGATGTGGTAAGCGGCGCAATGACCCTCGGTGATCTGGTGCTGATCAACGCCTTTTTGTTACAGATATTTATCCCGCTCAATTTTCTGGGCTTTGTCTACCGTGAGATAAAGAATTCGCTCGTCGACATGGAGCGCATGTTTGGCCTGATGGCGGTTGAGACTGACATCAAGGACAAGCCCGATGCGACAGCACTGGCCGTGGGTGACTGCCGCGTCCGCTTTGAGGGCGTGAGCTTCGGCTATGACATGGAGCGCAATATCCTGTCCGATGTTGATTTTGAAATTGCCCCCGGCAGTAAGGTAGCTGTAGTAGGGCCGAGTGGGGCCGGCAAGTCTACACTGGCGCGGTTGTTGTTCCGCTTCTACGATGTCAGTGCGGGTCGCATCATGGTCAATGGTGTTGATATTCGTGATGTCAGTCAGGCCAGCCTGCGTGCGGCCATCGGTATCGTGCCGCAGGACACAGTGCTGTTCAACGACACTATTTATTACAACATCGCCTATGCCAAACCCGAGGCATCGCGGGAGGAAGTCGTGCATGCCGCGCAGCAGGCGCATATCCACGACTTTATCGAGACCTGGCCCAAGGCGTACGACACGGTCGTCGGCGAGCGCGGGCTCAAGCTTTCCGGGGGCGAGAAGCAGCGCGTCGCGATCGCGCGTGCGATTTTGAAGGGGCCGCAGATTCTTATCTTTGACGAAGCCACTTCGGCGCTGGATTCACGTTCGGAGCGCGCCATTCTCTCGGCGCTGGATGAGGTTGCTGCCCGCCATACCACACTGGTGATTGCGCACCGCCTCTCCACGGTGATAGATGCCGACGAGATACTGGTGATGGAGCACGGCCGCATTGTCGAGCGTGGCACACACCGCAGCTTGTTGGCGCAGGCTGGGCATTATGCGCATATGTGGGCGTTGCAGCAGGAAGAGCGGCGCAGACAGAGTGAACAACAAGCCGTACCCGATGCGGGATGAGTGTTTCCAACATGACAGGTGCCAGTGCGCAAACCATTCTGATTACAGGCTGTTCCAGCGGTATCGGCCTGTGCCTGGCGGAAAGCTTGCATGAGTTGGGCCACCGTGTGTTTGCCACGGCGCGTAAACCCGAAGATGTGGCCCGTCTTGCGGCACAGGGTATCGAAAGCCTGCAACTCGATCTGGACGATTCTGTTTCCATACGTTGCGCCGTGGACGAAATTCTGCGGCGTACCCACGGGCGCCTGGATGCGCTCATCAATAATGGTGCCTACGGCCAGTCCGGGGCGGTTGAGGATTTGCGGCGCGAGGTATTGCGCGCCCAGTTTGAAACCAATTTGTTCGGCTGGCTGGAGCTGACTAACCTGCTGCTCCCGGTCATGCGCCAGCAGGGTCATGGCCGCATCATCAATATCGGATCGCTACTGGGTTTTGTTGCCCTGCCTTACCGTGGTGCGTATAACGCCAGCAAGTATGCGCTGGAAGGCCTTACCGATACCCTGCGGCTGGAGTTGGCGGACACCGCCATCCATATTTCCCTCGTCGAGCCCGGCCCGATTAGCAGTCGCTTTCGCGCCAATGCTTTTGCCAGCTACCAGCGCAACATTGACGCCGAGCACAGCGCGCACCGCGAGCGTTATGCTGCACTTGAGCGGCGCCTGACCCAAGCCGGCCCGGTGGTGCCTTTCACACTGCCGCCCGAGGCCGTGCTGCGCAAGGTGCTGCATGCGCTGACCAGCCGCCGCCCGCGCTTGCGCTACTATGTCACCTTCCCGAGTTATCTTTTCGCCGTGCTGCGGCGGCTGTTGTCTGCACGGATGCTGGATAGGATATTGTTGCGTGTTGCCGGAGGTGAGCAGCGCTGAAAAAAGCCCTCCCGTGGGAGGGCCAAGATGCAGGGCATCGCTCTTAATTACGCGGTTGGCTGAAAACAAAACCTGATTTTTCCTGCGGTGCATGACAGGCGAAGCAGGACTTGCCGCCATCGGTGACCAGACGCTGGTCGTGACTGTTGCCGGCGAAGCCTTCAAAGCCCCAGCCGCCCGTCTCCTTGTAGCGCTTGGCGTTGCGTTGCATGACGCCCACCAGTTTGCGCTCACCTTCCTGCAGGGCATGGCCACCCTCGTTGTATTGCAGTAAATCAAACACCAGCACGGCACCATCGGCATAATTGCCGGTTTTCAGTCCCTGTTGAGCCTTCTTGTTGGCGTATACGTGATGGATGCCGCCGAACGGATTTTCCAGCGCGTGGCCGGGCTGAATCACCATGCTTTTGACGTGATGCCAGTCTCGATAGCCATCCGGGTAGCTTACGCCGGCATCACCCGCCCAGACGGCGGTACACATAAGTCCGGCAACCAGTACAGCGGGAATACGGTAGTTCATGACGGGAGCCTCCTGTATTATGGTATCGAGTCGATACTATAAGACGGGACATCAGCGTTTGTCAATACAGTATGGAGGCGCTACTATATCGCCATGAGCGGACTGCGTGACTATGAACTGGTGGAGCGTATCAGCAACCTGCTGCGGGTCGAGTTGCGGCAGGAGGGTGCGAAGCATGGTCTGCAACCGGCGCACCTGCAGGCGCTGGCGTATTTCGCGCGCGCCAACCGTTACAGCAATACCCCGGCAGCGCTGACTGACTACCTGGGTGTGACCAAAGGCACGGCCTCGCAGACCCTGATGGTGCTGGAGGGGCTGAGGCTGGTGACCAAGCGCGAAGACAAGGATGACCGCCGCGTTACCCGCGTGGCACTGACCCCCAAGGGCAGCAGTCTGCTGGATAAGCTGTTGCCACCTGCTGTCTGGGGGCGTGCCAATGCCAGTCTCGGTGTGGCGGCAACACGCCAGATAGATGAGGCCATGGTAGAACTGCTGCGCGCCCTGCAAGTGGCCAACCAGTCACGCACCTTCGGCGTCTGCAATACCTGTACCCACCTTCTCCGGGAGGGTGGCAGAAAATTCCGCTGTGGTCTGACCGGGGAAGCGCTGGATAACGAGGATATCAGCCTGATCTGCCGCGAACATGCCGTAGGCTGAGATGGCGATATATGCCATAGGTGATGTGCAGGGCTGCCATGTTGAACTGCAGGCTCTGCTGACGCATGTGGAATATGCGCCCGGGCGTGATCAGCTCTGGTTTGTGGGTGACTTGGTCAACCGCGGCCCGCAGTCATTACAGGTGCTGCGCTTCGTCAAGAATCTTGGCCCTACTGCCCACTGTGTGCTCGGCAATCATGATCTGCATCTGCTGGCCGTGGCGGCAGGGTGCGAGCGTTACCGGGACAGCGACACCTTCGCCGATGTGCTGGCCGCGCCAGACCGCGATGAGTTGCTGGACTGGTTATCTCATTTGCCGCTGCTGCACCACGATGCAGCGACGGGTTTCACCATGATTCATGCCGGCTTGCCACCGCAATGGGATTTGGCGCAGGCCAGTGCCTGCGCCACCGAGGTGGAAACCGTGTTGCGTGGGCCAGCACGCGAGGCGTTTCTGCGCCAGATGTATGGCAGCGAGCCGGATAGCTGGTCGGATGCATTGAGTGGTATGTCCCGGCTGCGGTTTATCACCAACTGCTTCACCCGGTTGCGTTATTGTGACGCGCAGGGACGCCTTGCGCTGCAGGTGAAAGGGCCGCCGGGCAGCCAGCCCGCGCCCTGGCTGCCGTGGTTCGAGGTGGCGGAGCGGCGCAGCCGCAATCTGAATCTCGTCTTTGGCCACTGGTCAACGCTGGGGGTGTCCAGCGCACCCGGTGTGCATGCGCTGGACACCGGCTGTGTATGGGGTGGCAGCTTGAGTGCACTGCGTATCGATGGACGGGAGCACAGCCGGGTGCACGTAGCGTGCGGTACACAGCGCCGCCCCCTGCCAGCCAACACAAAGTAGATTCTTAATGTAACACTGCGACCAGTGCGGCGGACGCGGATACGGCATCCTGCTGTTGCAGCGTGTGGCTGACCAGATAGGCCTTGTCATCCTTGAAGGCGACGTAATGCAGCCCTTCGCTGCCATCAAATCTGACGCTATTGAGAATCAGGTCGTACGGTGGGCCCGGGGTGCCGTCCACCACCACATACATTGTGGTGCCCGCCAGGGCACGGTAGGCAACATGTTTGCCGTCCGGACTGAAGGCCGGACTTTCCTCGCCGATGGCATCGTAGCCCTGTTGCTGCTCGCCATCCACGACCGCGAATACCTTGTCGCTGGCGCCTGCGCGATAGGCGAAGCGCGTGTTGTCCGGGCTGAAGGGCTCTGCCAGTGCGCCGATGTAATCGTGCGTGGCATAGGTTTTGCCATCCATCACCAGCAGGTGCTTGTCGCCGCGCTTGCCGACAAAGGCGACATGCTTGCTGTCAGGGCTGAAGGTCAGGCCGCCGATAGTGATGGTGTCGTATTTTCCGCCGGGCTGGTCATCCATTACGATGTAGTACTGCTCGTTGTGCTGGGCGATAAAGGCAATGTGGCGACTGTCGGGGCTGAACTGTGGCAAGGCACTCTGGATGCTGCCGTGGGCGGAGCCTTCCTTGCCATCCAGCACGACAAACTGACGACTACCCCGTTCAGCGATGTAGGCCACGTGTTTGCTGTCAGGGCTGAAGACCGGGTGGATGGTGTTGATACCGTCATAGCGCGGTTGTTCCTTGCCATCAATGACCGCAAATTCCTTTTCATTCAGCATGGCGCGGTAGGCCACCCGCTGTCCATCCGGGCTGAAGCTGAGGGTGTCTTCGCCGATGGCGTCATACGGGCTGCCTTCAGTGCCATCGACGACAACAAACTCTACCGGTGCTCGCCCTGATTCTTGCCGGCGCGCGACATAACCGATACGGCGACTGTCGGGGCTGAATACGATGGAGCGAATGACAATACTGTCATAAGGTTTGCCCGCCACCCCGTTGATGATGACCGAGATATTGCCGTCGGCGGTCATGGCCTTGTAGGCGACACGTTTGCTGTCCGGACTGAACAGCGGACTGACCAGCGCCTCGTAGGGGCCTTCTTCCTTGCCGTCGATTACGGCATACCATTTACCCTTTTGCTGCGCTATGTAGGCTGTGCGCCTCCTGTCAGGGCTGAAGAAGTTGGCGTATACCCCGATGTCGTCGTAGGCCTTGCCCCTGGCGCCGTCCAGAATCACCCGTTGTTTATTGCCGTCCTGCAACACATAGGCAATATGTCTGCTGTCGGGGCTGGCCCGGAATGAGCTCTGTTTCCAGGCGCGGGTGTTGATATTGTCTACCAGGACTTCCGTAACCGCCTGTGTGGCAGGCGCAGCAGACGTCGCATCCGCAGCGATAGCCGCGGATGCGAGTACGGACAGAAATATCACGACACAGGATGTGCGTAACACAATACCACCTCTGCAGCAGTTCGGACAGCGTTGAAATGCAGCGTCCAGCGTCTCAATTCACTCGTGCGTGCATTGTCCCGCCGGGCAGGTATTGATGCCCAGCAACTTCCAGGCTGGGCACCAGCGCACGGCGGCGGTGGCGAGTGGTATGAGACCGAGCAGCCCCCAGTAACTTGCGTTGCCTTCCAGAATAAATAACAGTGACAGCAGCGCAAGACCTAGGATGATGCGGATGAGTCTTTCGGTGTTTCCGATATTGGCCTGCATGAGACACCTCCGTGACCTGATGTAGTGGATGGGCGTGGCTATTGCGGTCAGCTTTGTAACATTTTCAGCATAGCGCCAACAGTAAGGCGGGGCAAGGGCCCTAAGGGTGGTCAGGCCCGCTCCAGCGTTAAAAAGCTGCAAGCATGCGGGTTCTCTGTATCCGCCGCATGCTCTGTGCGCTCGGTCTCTACCCAGGCATCGGTGTCAAAAGGGGGGAAAAAGGCATCGCCGTCAAAGTCGCCATGCACACAGGTGAGGTAGAGGCGCGCGGCATGCGGCAGAAACTGGGAAAAAATATCCGCCCCACCCAGCACCATGATTTCGTCACTGCCTCCGGCCGCCGTCAGCGCCTCGGCCACCGAGTGCACCACGCGGCACTCAGGCGCGGTGTAGGTCGGATCGCGGGTGATGATGATATTGGTACGACCCGCGAGCGGCTTGCCGAGCGACTCGAAGGTCTTGCGTCCCATCAGTACCGGCTTGCCCATTGTGACGCGGCGAAAATGGCGCATATCGGCGGGCAGTCGCCACGGCAAGGTGTTGTGCTGGCCGATGACGCGATTACGCCCCATGGCGGCGATGAGCGAGATCATGCCGTATCAGATCGCCACCGGCGCCTTGATGGACGGGTGGGCCTGATAGTTTACGATTTCAAAGTCATCGAATGTGTAATCAAAAATAGACGCCGGTGTGCGCTTGATGACAAGCTGTGGCAGCGGGTAGGGTGTGCGCGTCAGTTGTAGATCCACCTGCCCAAGGTGGTTAAGATAGATGTGGCAGTCGCCGCCACACCAGATGAAATCACCTACCGCAAGATTACATTGTTGCGCCACCATGTGGGTGAGCAGTGCGTATTCGGCGATGTTGAACGGCACGCCGAGCAGGGCGTCGCACGAGCGTTGCGTGAGCTGGCAGGAGAGCTTGCCTGCGGCTACGTAAAACTGGAAAAATGCATGACACGGCGGTAGCGCCATATGAGGCAGCTCACCCACGTTCCATGCGCTCACTATCAGGCGCCGTGAATCCGGGTTGGTCTTGATCTGATGGATGAGCTCGCTGATCTGGTCGATGCGGTCGCCCGCTGCGGTTTTCCACGCCCGCCACTGTGCGCCATACACCGGGCCGAGTTCGCCGTCAGGGCCGGCCCACTCGTTCCAGATGCGTACGCCATTGTCGTTGAGATATTTGATGTTGGTGTCGCCACTCAGAAACCACAGCATTTCATGGATAACGGACTTGAGGTGCAGCTTCTTGGTGGTCACCAGCGGAAAGCCGGCCTCGAGCGGAAAGCGCATCTGGTAGCCGAATACACTGAGCGTACCAGTGCCGGTACGATCCTCCTTGCGAATGCCGTGGGTGCGGATGTGCCTCAGAAATTGTAGATATTGCTGCATGGGGAAATCTTACCCGATCACGTCCTGCGCCGGGCAAATAACAGCATGCCTGCACCCGCGAGCAGCATGGGCAGCGATAACAACTGGCCCATCGTTACCCAGCCAAGCGCGAGATAGCCAAGATGCGCATCCGGCAGGCGCACAAATTCGACTGCAAAGCGAAACAACCCGTACAGCAGGAGAAACATGCCGGACACTGCCATTACCGGGCGCGGCTTGGCAGAATACAGCCACAGGACAATAAACAGCAGCACACCTTCCAGCGCCACCTGATACAGCTGAGACGGGTGGCGCGCCAGCGGACCGCCACCGGGGAAGACCATGGCCCACGGCACATCGCTCACCTTGCCCCATAACTCACCGTTGATGAAGTTGCCGATGCGCCCGGCGCCGAGACCAATGGGCACCAGTGGCGCAACGAAATCCGTCAACACAAAGAAGCCAAGTCGCAGCTTGCGCGCATACAGCCACAGGGCGAACAGCACACCGGCCAGTCCACCGTGAAACGACATGCCGCCCTGCCATAATTTGAGGATATTTAACGGTTCGGCAAGATGGCTCGCCAGATCGTAAAACAGGATGTAACCGATACGCCCGCCCAGCACCACGCCCAGCGCGCCATAAAAAATGAGGTCATGGACATGCTGGGGCGTGAGCGCCGAGCCCGGTTGCCGGGCACGGCGCATACCGAGCCACCAGGCCGCAGCAAAGCCGGTGAGGTACATGAGGCCGTACCAGTGAATCTTGAGCGGTCCCAGCTGCAGGGCAATGGGATCAATGGCGGGATAGGTCAGCATGGACTGGAATTATGACTCAGCCGGCCGGCGGCGTGAAGTGGAATACGCGTCAATCGCAGGTGACATTATGCACTGCTGGGCTCAGGCAGACGTGGGTGGGCAGGAGGAGTGCTGAAGAGCAGGCGCACCCGGGTGCCAGCCCGGCAATGGCGGGGGGTATCCCGAAACGGTTGTCACCGCGGGCCTGCACCTGCGGGCGTGACTCCAGCTCCTGCAATGCAAACGGCTTGACCAGATAATCATCCGCCCGCTGTCGAGCCCCTTGAGCTTGTCCGGGAGCGTATCACGCACAGTGAGCCTCAGAACCGTGGTGGATTTGCGCCCGTCATGGCACAGTTTGCGGCAGATCTCGGTGCCTGTCAGCTTGAGATCAAGCACGATAGCGTCGTAGTTATTGACAACCGCGAAATGCAGGCCTGTGACACCATCACCGGCGGTGTCTGTGACATGTCTCCTCGCTTGCCAAGGAAGTCGCGAACATTAGCTGCGATATGGGGTTGTCTTCTATAATCAGGACGCGCATGTTTACCCCGCATGCGTGTTACCCATGCAGGCGGGGCGAGCGCCCAAGCCCAAGCGTATAGTTAACTATAAGGTAGTACGAAAAGGTCAATGACCATGACAGCTCCGTCCGTAAACCGGCTGGCCCATGAAACCAGCCCCTATTTACTACAGCATGCCCATAATCCGGTGGACTGGTATCCATGGGGGCAGGAGGCGTTGGCACGTGCACGCCATGAGGACAAGCCGATATTGCTATCGATTGGATATTCCGCATGTCACTGGTGTCACGTGATGGCGCATGAGTCATTTGAAGACAGTGCCACGGCTGCTGTCATGAATGCGTTATTTGTGAATATCAAGGTTGATCGCGAGGAGCGCCCTGACCTTGACCGCATATACCAGGAAGCCCACCGCCTGCTCAACCGGCGTGGCGGCGGTTGGCCGCTCACCATGGTGCTTGCCCCCGACAGTCGCACGCCGTTCTTTGGGGGTACCTATTTCCCGCGTGAGGCACGCTATGGGTTACCAGCGTTTGCGGATCTGCTGCAACGCATCGCAGGCGCCTGGCAAGACCAGCGTGACGAGATTGAGGCGCAAAACAAGACTCTGCTGGCGGCGCTTACAGTAGTTCCGACACAGTGCGGGCAGGTGCAACTCAGCGCGGCACCACTGGCAGCCGCACGGCAGCAGCTGGGGTCGAGTTTCGATGAGCGTCACGGCGGCTTTGGTGCTGCGCCAAAATTCCCGCACCCACCACACATCGAGCGCCTGCTGCGGCATCAGGCATACAGCAGCGAGCCGGATCCTGAGGCGTTGCACATGGCCACCGCCACATTGCAGGCGATGGCGCAGGGCGGCATCTACGATCAACTCGGTGGCGGTTTCTGTCGCTATGCAGTCGATGAACGCTGGTTGATTCCACACTTTGAAAAAATGCTGTATGACAATGGCCTGCTGCTCGGGCTTTACGCACAGGCTTACGCACGTACACAGAATGACTTGTTCAAGCGCATTGCCATAGAAACCGCGCGCTGGGTAGTGCGTGAGATGCAGGCCGCCGAGGGCGGCTATTACTCCGCGCTCGACGCCGATTCGGAAGGTCACGAAGGGAGGTTTTACGTATGGACGCGGGAGGAGGTGCATGCCCTGCTGGATGAGCAGGCGTATGAGGTCATCGCGCGCCGCTTCGGGCTGGATCAGGCGGCCAATTTTGAAGGCAATGCCTGGCACTTCTACGTGGCGGAGGACAGCACCGCCATCGCGCGCGCTTTGAATTTGACCGAAGCACGGGTGGCGGAAATTATGGAGCTGGCGCGCAACAAGCTATTCACCGTGCGCGAGGCGCGCGTGCGCCCCGGGCGCGATGATAAAATTCTTACTGCGTGGAGCGCGCTTATGGTCAAGGGCATGGCGTTGGCAGGGCGTCTACTCAATGCGCCTGCGTGCATCGTCTCTGCTGAGCACGCCCTCGACTTTATTCGCACTACGCTCTGGGTCGATGGCCGACTGCTTGCCACCAGCAAGGATGGCCGTGCCCATCTGTCGGCCTATCTGGATGATTATGCATTTCTGCTGGATGCGCTGCTCGAGATGTTGCAGGCACGCTGGCGCAGCAGCGATCTGCATTTTGCGATCGAGGTGGCCGATGCCATGCTGGCGCATTTCAGTGACAAGGCGGATGGCGGATTTTTCTTCACGGCGGACGATCACGAGCAGCTGATTCAGCGGCCCAAACCGTATGCTGACGAGGCGACACCGTCCGGCAACGGCATTGCGGCCCAGGCGCTGGGGCGACTGGGCCATCTGCTGGGGGAGCCGCGCTATCTGGAGGCCGCCACGCGCACGCTTGAATCTGCCTGGGGGGAGATTGTGCGCATGCCCTACGCCCATGGCACCTTGCTCAGCGCGCTGGAAGATCATCTGTCACCGCCGCAGATGGTGATTCTGCGCGGCGATAGCGAGGCTATGCAGCCATGGGTGGAGTATTGCCGGGAAAATTACGCGCTGCGGCGACTCTGCTTTGCCATACCTGCTACCGAACAAAATCTGCCCGGCATACTGGCGCAGCAGTGTGCGGATACAGGCGTCACGGCCTATGTGTGCGAGGGCGTAACGTGTTCGGTGCCGCTTAAAACGCAGGCGGCGCTGGCGGCAAGGCTGGCGCTATAGCGCGTAACCGAAATTTTCCTTGAAACGCGCCGCAAATTCATCGCGGCTGTAACTGTGGTTTTGGGTGCCCGCCCACTCTACCTTGATGGCACCCATGAGTGCCGCCACCCGCCCGGTGGTTTTCCAGTCCATGCCGTTCATCAGGCCGTAGAGCAGGCCGGCGCGGTAGGCGTCGCCGCAGCCCGTGGGATCAACGACTTTACTCACCTTCGCTACCGGAATTTCCAGGTGGGTGCTGTCGGCATAAATGCTGGAGCCTTTGGCGCCGTGGGTAACAATGAGGGCATCGACGAGCCTTGAGAGTTCTTGCAGCGATTTTCCGGTGCGCTGCTGCATGAGCTGCAGTTCATATTCGTTGAATGCGGCCCAGGTCGCCTGTTGCATGAAGGTCATCAGCTCCTCACCGTTGTACATGGGCAGGCCTTGGCCGGGGTCGAAGATGAAAGGGATTGCGGCGGCGTGGAATTGCGCGGCATGTTCGATCATGCCCTCGCGGCCATCCGGGGCAACAATGCCGTGGGTTACCCCGGTCGCATCAGTCACACGGTTGGCATGGGCAAAGTTCATGGCGCCAGGATGGAACGCGGTAATCTGGTTGTCGTCCATGTCGGTGGTGATGAACGCCTGTGCGGTGTAGCTATGGTCAATGAGTTTGATATGCGTGCTATTGATGCCGCAGCGACCGAGCCAGTCCTCATACGGCCCGAAATCATTGCCAACCGTACCCATAGGTAATGCCTTGCCGCCAATCAGGCTGAGGTTGTAGGCAATGTTGCCAGCACAGCCACCGAGCTCGCGTCGCAGCTCCGGTACCAGAAAAGATACGCTCAGGATATGAACCTGCTCGGGCAGGATGTGGTTTTTGAACTGGTCCTTGAACACCATGATGGTGTCGTAGGCGAATGAGCCGCAAATCAGCGCAGACATATAAACCTCTTATAGTTAAAAATGCAATCGATCCAGCAGCACCAGCGCCCAGATCAGGGCTGCGTTGACAAGGGTGAGTAGTACCGCACCCGAGCCCATGTCCTTGGCGCGTCCGGCGAGCGTGTGCTGCTCGGTGCCGATGCGGTCGACGACGGCTTCGATGCTGGAGTTGATGACTTCCGCAATCAGCACCAGCATCAGGCTACCCAGCAGGAGAGCACGTTCCGTGCCATTATCACCCAGCCACAGTGCAAGTGGCGCCAACACGGTGAATAATGCCACTTCGAGCCGGAATGCGGCTTCGTTTTGAAATGCCGATTTAATGCCTGCCAGTGAATATCCGAAGGCGCGGATAAGGCGTGCGATTTCACCACCTTTCGATATTTTATTGTTCATGGCTGGGTGCTTGCATGGTTGACTGACGCAAATCAACACGTTGAACAGGGAGATAAAAGTGTAACACAGTGGAGGGTGCAGTCAGTTAACGCGCAGGCCAGAGGCCCTGTTACGGTGCTACCCGATACTGAATGCTCGAGGTGCCTTCAGAGAGGCATGTCAGGCGGGTGAGGTACTTGCCCGCTGTTCCCGTATTACGCAATCAGATACCGGCGGTCTTTACCGGGGCCGGTTACGGTTTCCAGGCGAGGTCGAGATCACGCGCTGCCTTTACATCATCGAGGCGGCGTACCGGTGTGGTATAGGGCGCCCCCTTGACGGTAGCCGCCGATGTGCGAGCTTCGTCCAGAATTTTTTTCATGGCGTCGATGAAGCCGTCCAGCTCTTCCTTGCACTCAGTCTCTGTCGGTTCGATCAACAGGCATTCCGGCACCAGCAGCGGAAAGTAGGTCGTGGGGGCATGGTAGCCATAGTCCAGCAAACGCTTGGCTACATCCATCGCGATGACGCCGGTCTCATCCTTGAGCTTTTTCAGGGTAAGAATGAATTCGTGTGTGGCGCGCCGATTGGCATAGGCGGCGGTGTAGCCTGCCTGGGTGAGGCGGGCCATCAGGTAGTTGGCATTGAGAGTCGCATAGTGGGCGACACGGGGCATGCCTTCACGCCCGAGCAGGCGCGCATACACATAGGCACGCAGCAGCACGCCCGCATTGCCCATGTGGGCTGACAGTCGGCCGATGCTTTGCGGGCAGTCTTTTTCGGTGAGCCAGCGGTAATGGCCGCTCGCTTCCTTGCCCACGATGGGGATGGGTAGAAAGGGTTTCAGGCGCTCGCTCACGCCCACCGGGCCAGCGCCGGGGCCACCGCCACCGTGTGGGGTGGAGAAGGTCTTGTGCAGGTTCATGTGGATGACGTCGAAACCCATGTCGCCGGGTTTGACCAGTCCGAGAATGGCATTGAGGTTGGCGCCATCGTAATACAGCAAACCACCTGCGTCGTGCACAATGTTACGTACATCCAATATGTCTTTTTCGAACACGCCGAGTGTCGAGGGGTTGGTGAGCATCAGGCCCGCCGTGTGCGGGCCGACGGCGGCGCGTAACAGCTCCAGATCGATGTCGCCGTCGGCGTCGGTCGGGATCTCGCGCACCGTGTAGCCGCACATGGCGGCAGTGGCGGGGTTGGTGCCGTGGGCGGCATCGGGTACCAGGATTTCGGTGCGTGCCGTGTCGCCACGCGCATCGTGATAGGCGCGGATCATGGCCACACCGGCGAACTCGCCCTGCGCGCCCGCCATCGGTGTGAGCGAGATGGCCTGCATGCCGGTGACGTCTTTCAGAATTTCCTGCAAGTCATACATGCAGGCGAGATAGCCCTGGCTGAAATTCTCCGGCGCCTGCGGGTGACGGCCCGTAAAGCCCGGCAGCAGCGCGAGTTTGTTGCAGGCGCGCGGGTTGTACTTCATGGTGCAGGAGCCGAGCGGGTAAAACTGGGTGTCGATGGAGAAGTTCTTCTGCGACAAACGGGTGTAATGGCGCACCACCTGCATCTCAGACAGCTCCGGCAGCAGCGGGCGCTGCGTGCGGCGCAGGTGTGCGGGTATGCCGCTGACCGCCGCCCTGGTGAGCGGCGACTGCGATGCATTGAAGCGACCGGGTTGTGACTGTTCAAAAATCAGCATGGTGTGTTCGCGGCCAGCTTGACCGCACTCCTGATGGCGCGTAGTGTGCTTAGTGGTTAATGGAGGTTATCTATCATGACGACTGATCGCATCGTGCTCGCCTTTGCAGGCAGTGTTATTCTTGTCAGTCTGGTGTTGTCGCAATGGCACTCGCCTTACTGGCTCTGGGTTACTGCATTCGTCGGGGCCAATCTGCTGCAAACCGCGTTCACGGGATTCTGCCCGCTGGCCAGAATCCTGGTCGCCTGCGGCGCCAAGCCCGGCCCCGGCTGCATGTAGGCGCTTACTTCAGCGCTGCCAGCGCCTTGTCGTAGTCAGGCTCCTGCCCGATCTCGGGCACCAGTTCCGTGTATGTCACCTTGTCGTTTTCATCCAGCACCACTACTGCGCGTGCGGTGATGCCGGCGAGCGGGCCGTCCTCAATCAGTACCCCGTAGTCCTTGGCGAAATGCCGGTCGCGCATCATGGAGAGGGTGACGACATTCCGGGTGTTCTCTGCGGCGCAGAAACGGTTCATGGCAAACGGCAGGTCGGCGGAGATCATCAATAGCACGGCACCGCCGTTGGTCTGGGCATGCTCATTGAATTTCTTGGTGCTGAGCGCACACACCGGGGTATCGAGGCTGGGCACGATGTTAAGCAGTTTTTTCTTGCCGCGAAAATCGGCCAGGGTCTTGTTGGCCAGATTGACATCGGCGAGGCTGAAATCAGGTGCCTTGGTGCCGACCTTGGGCAGGTCGCCATTGGTGTGTATCGGGTTGCCTTGCAGGGTGATGGTCGCCATCGTATGTTCCTCCTTTGTTGGGGTGAGGCAGAAGTGTCAGGCCAGTCTGCGCCGCAGACTGGCCGCATAGGCATCCAGATCGGTATCGAGTTTGGTTTCGGTGACACAGACCAGTATCGCTGACCCCAGCTCGGGGTAGTCGGTACTTAAATCGTAACCGCCGAGGATGTTGTCTGTGGTGAGCGCCTGCAGTATTTCCTGTGCCGGTTTGTCAAAGCGCAGCGCCGTTTCATGAAACGTCGGGCGCTGGAATACCCGGCTGACACCGGGGATGGCGCAGAGCATGTCCACCAGCCGTTGGGTATTGGCGTGGCTCTGTGCCGCGACGCGTTCCAGGCCTTCAGGTCCCAGCAGCGCCATGTGGATGGTAGCGGCGGTGACCAGCAGACCCTGATTGGTGCAGATGTTGGAGGTCGCCTTGGAGCGGCGGATATGTTGCTCGCGTGCCTGCAGCGTGAGTGAGTAACCCGGTTTGCCATCGAGGTCGACGGTACGGCCGATGATGCGCCCCGGCATCTGGCGCACATATTTTTTCTTGCAGCACATGAAGCCGAAATAGGGGCCGCCGGAGGACAGCGGTGCGCCCAGCGGTTGACCTTCACCACACACGATATCGGCGCCGGTTTCACCCCACGTACCCGGTGGCTTGAGCAGTGCGAGCGACACCGGGTTGACCACGGCAATGACCAGCAGATTGTGCTGGTGTGCCCAGTCGGTGAGCGCATCGACTTCTTCCAGTACGCCGAAAAAGTTCGGTTGCGGGATGACCAGTGCGGCGAATTCGTCCGGGTTAAACCGTTGCAGCGAATCCGGCACGGTGTAGCCGTCGTCTGTGCAATAGGCAAGCTCAACCAGCTCGATGTGCTGGTGCTGCACAATGCTGCGCACGACTGCCCGATAGGCCGGATGCACCGTGGCAGGCATCAGCACGCGGCGTGATTTGCCGTGGGTACGCACCGCCATGAGTACGGACTCGGCCAGTGCCGAGGCGCCGTCGTAGAGCGAGGCATTGGAGACCTCCATGCCGGTGAGCTGGGTCATCATGGTCTGGAATTCGTACAGCAATTGCAGTGTGCCCTGGCTCGCTTCCGCCTGGTACGGTGTGTAGGCGGAATAAAATTCGCCGCGCGTAGTAATCTCCCACACCGCAGCAGGGATGTGGTGCTCGTACGCCCCAGCGCCGATGAAGCACAGCGGTGCGCCATCCTGCGCGGCACGCGCCGCCATCAGGCGGCCGGCTTCCATTTCCGGGAGGCGCGTGGGTACCGTGTTCAAGCTTGAGTTGCGCAGCTGCGCCGGAATTTCCTCAAACAGTTCGTCGATGCTTTTCGCGCCGATGGCGTCGAGCATCGCGCTGACATCTTCCGGGGTGTGTGGAATGAAGGGCATGATGTGGCTGCTTAATGGGCGTCGGCGGCGATCAACGCTGCATAGCCCGCTGCGTCCAGCAGGCCATCGATGTCCGCTGCATTGGTGGGCGTGAGGTGCAGTATCCAGGCTGCACCGTAGGCATCTTTATTGACCAGCTCGGGTTGGTCGGCGAGTGCCGGGTTGGCTTCGATCACTTTTCCCGCAAGGGGGCTGTAGATATCCGAGGCGGCCTTGACCGACTCGACCACGGCGCAGGCGCCGCCGGCTGCGACCTGCTTGCCGACCGAAGGTACATCGATAAAGACAACGTCGCCGAGCAAGTCCTGGGCATGATCCGTGATACCGATGGTGGCCGTGCCGTCTTTGTGCAGCTCCACCCACTCATGGGTTTTGGTGTACTTGAGATGTTTTGGAATAGTGCTCATGTCTGATCCTCGGGAAATTTCAGATTAAGGATTTGCCGCCACGTACAAAAGGTGGTTTCACCGCGCGCGCCGGATGCAGCGTGCCGCGAATGTCGACGGCCACCTGTGCGCCAGTGGTGGCGGGTACACGCGCCAGTGCGATGGCCTGGCCCAGGGTGGGGGAGAAGCTGCCGCTGGTGATTTCACCTTCGCCAACACCCTCGACGATGACCTTTTGATGGTTGCGCAGTACGCCTTTGTTTTCCAGTACCAGCCCCACCAGTTTACGTGTAGCACCTTGTGATTTTTGAGCTTCCAGTGCACTGCGCCCGATGAAGCCCCGCTCTTTGGGTTCCCACGCCACAGTCCATTCCAGCCCGCACTCCAGCGGTGAGATAGTTTCATCCATATCGGTGCCGTAGAGATTCATGCCGGCTTCCAGTCGCAGCGTGTCGCGCGCGCCCAGCCCGACAGGCTTCACACCCTGGGCCAGCAATGCGCGCCACAGTGGTACTGCTGCCTGCCCCGGCAGCAGTACCTCGAAGCCGTCTTCACCGGTATAGCCGGTGCGGCCGATGAAGATATCGCCGCTGCAGGCGGCATAAAAAGGTTTAAGTTGCAGGGCAGCATCACGCAGGGTGTGCTCGCCACTGTCGGCCAGCACGTTCGCCACGCGTTCGCGCGCCTGCGGGCCTTGTACGGCAATCATGGCCAACTCGGGTCGTTCCGTTACGCTGACGCCGAATGCCGCCGCCTGGGTGTTAATCCAGGCCATGTCCTTGTCGCGGGTGGCGGCATTCACCACCATCCGGAACCACTGCTCTTCCATGAAGTAGACGATGAGATCATCGATGACACCTGCCTGCTCATTCAGCATACAGGTGTAAAGTGCCTGTTGTGGTTTGAGCTTGTCGACGTTGTTGGCGATGAGATGTTGCAGAAAGGCACGTGTCCTGGCGCCGCGCAGGTCAACGATAGTCATATGCGAGACATCAAACATGCCGGCATCGCGCCGTACCTGATGATGCTCTTCGACCTGTGAACCATAGTGGATGGGCATGTCCCAGCCGGCGAAATCAACAATCTTGCCGTGCAGCGAGAGATGCTCGTTGTAAAGCGGTGTCTGATGGCCCATGGCAGTAGTTGTCCGTACGCAAAATAAAAAAGGCGATGGCCGCGCGCGGAATGCGTGCTGCCATCGCCCCTCTGTCCTGTGACCTGAGAGATTGAACCCCTTCGGTGTCAGTCAGGTGTGCACCTGGCCGAGCTCTCCAGAATTGTGGGATGCCTAAGATTGCGGCGGCATCCTGTTGTCTCGCGGTCCTTTTGCCTGAGCGTTTCCGGGCGGTTTGCGCCGTCGGCGGTTGTCGCTGCTTGTGCCGCGACAACTCTCTCCCGCAAGACCTCACTACTATACCGTGCGCTGTGGGTGAATCCAAGCCAAATTGCGTGGTTTGATGTGAACAACGCACCACCTTGGGCGCTGCCACGCCGGGCCAGCGTTGACAGACGCCAGCTCGCCGTTGATGATGGATGAAATTCTGCCTAGGGGGCTCTCTAAATGGATATGCAGCGGCCGGCATCGCGTCGGGTCATGCGCTCTTTGCACATCATTGAGTGGGTCGGCCTGCTGCTGATCACTATGGCCACCATGGTGGCGGTGTGGCAGGAAGTCATGCTGATGGTGCACCGGCAGGAAGTGCTGTTGCAGGACATCCTGCTGCTGTTCATCTATCTTGAAATCTTTACCATGGTTGGCCTCTATTTCAGCAGCGGCAAGTTGCCGGTGCGTTATCCGATTTATATCGCCATGGTGGCGATAGCGCGTTATATCATCATCGGCCTCAAGGATTTGGACGGTTGGTCGATGGTGGCGCTATCGCTCGCCATTTTGGTGCTTGCACTCGCGGTGCTGGCCATACGTTACGGCCACACGCGCATGCCTTATGCGGAGTAGCTGCGCGGTGACTCAGCCCTGAGGGCGGGTGGCGCGCATCAGCAGTCGCACCGGCACCAGGCCGACCAGCACCAGCGCCAGCGCGGGCAGTGCCGCGCGCTCCCACTCGCCTTCCGAGGTCAGTTCGAATATGCGTACCGCCAGTGTGTCCCAGCCGAAGGGGCGCAGCAGCAGTGTCGCCGGTAGCTCCTTCATCACCTCCACCAGCACCAGCAACGCGGCCGACAGCAGGCCCGGACGCAGCATCGGCAGATAGATGCGCCAGAGAATTTCCTTGTGCGCCGCACCCAGGCTGCGCGCGGCTTGGGCAATGGACGGCGTGATGCGTTCCAGCCCGCTGTCCACCGGGCTGTGTGCTACGGCGAGAAAGCGCACCAGATAGGCAAACAACAATGCTACCAGCGAGCTTGCGAGCGCGAGCCCCACTGGGCCGCCAAACCACGCCTCGCTGAGGCTGTCGATGCCTTGATCAAGCCAGGTCAGCAGCAGCATGATGCCGACGGCGAGCACGGTGCCGGGCAGGGCATAGCCCAAGGTGGAGAGCCGTAGCAGCATGTCGCTCAGGCGGTTTTGCGGCTGGAGCCGCCGCACGGCGGCCAGCAGCAGCGCAACGCTGACGGTAATAAGCGCAGCCAACGCGCCCAGTGCCAGGGTGTGCAGCACAAACTCAAGGTAGCGTGCATCCAGATCGTCCAGCGCAGATTCTCCCGCCCACAGCAACAGTTGCCCCAGTGGAATGAGAAAGGCGACCAGCAGAACAGTGGTGGCCGCCGCCGTGGCACCCCATGCGCGGGCGCCGGTGAGTTGCAGCCGCCGCTCGTGGGCCGGTTTGCCACTGTTGTAATAACGCGCTGCGCCCCGAAAGCGCCGTTCCAGATACAGCGCGAGCGCGACCAGTAGCAACAGCAGCGTAGAAAGCTGGGCCGCCGCCTCGAGACTGAACAGCCCGAACCAGGCCTTGTAGATCGCGGTGGTAAAGGTGTCGTAATTGAAGATGTACACGGCGCCAAAATCGGCCAGTGTCTCCATCAGCGCCAGCGCCACGCCTGCGGCCAGCGCAGGCCGTGCGGTGGGCAGCGCCACCCGCAAAAAGGCCTGCCAGGGCGTGAGCCCCAGCATGCGGCCGCACTCCATCATGGTGCGGCCCTGGGAGAGAAACGCAGTACGGGCCAGCATGTAAACGTACGGGTAGAGTGCCAGCACCATCACCGTGATGACGCCGCCGGTTGAGCGGATCTGCGGTAACCGCAGATCATCGCCAAACAGGCTACGCAAGGCAGTTTGCAGCGGACCGCTGAAGTCCAGCAGGCCAATGGCGACAAAGGCCAGCACGTAGGTGGGCACCGCCAGCGGCAACATCAGCGCCCACTCGAACAGGCGGCGGCCGGGAAACTCGCACAGGGTGGTGAGCCAGGCCAGCCCCGCGCCCAGTACCAGCACGCCAATCCCGACACCCAGTGAGAGCACCAGCGTGTTGTAGAGCAGTTCGCCCAACACGGTGTCTGTCAGGTGGCGCCAGACCTCGGCCTCCGGCGTCAGCCAGGCGAAGAAGGGGACCAGAATGGGCAATACCACCAGCGCCGCAATGCACAACGATGCCACGTGCCAGCGATTGCACCGACTGCGGCGGCGTGCCGTATGTGTGACGGCGGTGCTGGACAGGGCACTCATGCGGGTCTATGGAGGCAGAATAAGCGTGCGGTTGAGGTTATCAGTCGCCCATACCTGCCGACTTACTTGTACCCGGCACGATCCATCAGTTTTACCGCTGCCACCTGACGCTTGCCGGCCTCGGCGACGTTGATGGTATTGTGCTTGAACTCACCCCAGGACGCCACCAGTGAATCGGGTGCTACGTTCGGGTTGGCGGGAAACTCCAGGTTGGAATCGGCAAACAGGTGTTGCGCCTGGTCGCCCGACAGCCACTCGAGGAACTTGACGGCGGCCTGTGCGTGTTTGGCGTGGGCGGTCACACCGGCGCCGGAAATGTTTACATGCGCACCTTGCTGATCTTGGTTGGCCCAGAAGATGGACACGGGCGCGTCGGGCTGGTTGCGCTTGAGGCGGCCAAAATAATAGCTGTTGACGATACCCACATCGCATTGACCGGCAATAACGGCATTGAGTACGCTGTCGTCATCTGAAAATGCCGGTGCGGCAAGATTGGCAACCCAGGCCTTGACGGTGGCCTCGGTCGCGGCTTCGCCTGACTGGGCGATCATCATGGCAACCAGCGACTGGTTGTACACCTTCTTGGAGCTGCGCAGGCACAAACGCCCCTTCCATTGTGTGGCACCCAGGGCTTCATAGGTGGAGAGCTCGCCGGGTTTCACCTTGTTGGGGTTGTAGACGATGGTGCGTGCGCGCACCGAGAGGCCGTACCAGTAGCCATCAGGGTCGCGCAGGTGGGCGGGAATATTGCTGTTGAGCGTCTGGGAGTTGACCTTGGCCAGCACCCCCTCCTGCACAGCTTGCCACAGGTTGCCAGCGTCTACTGTGATCAGCAGGTCGGCAGGGGTCTTGGCGCCCTCGGCCTTGAGGCGCTCGAGCAGGGGGCCTTCCTTGCCGGTGATGAATTTTATGGCGACGCCGGTTTCCTGGGTGTAGGCATCAAACAGCGGTTTGATGAGTTGCTCGTTGCGCGCCGAATAGACCACGATCTCGTCGGCGGCCTGCACCGGTGGCAGGGCGAGTGGCAGCAAGGCCAGTAGCGACAACAGGGTACGATACACAGATTTCATTTTCGGGCTCCAGGCAGGAGGTCTAATGTTTAGTAATGATAATTATTATCATTTAAATGCGCAAGTGCCGCCTGAGAATTTTTTTACAGCCAATTCCCCTTGATCAGTTTGAAGCCTGCCATCAGCAGCACCAGCGCGAGCACGCGCAGCAAAACAGGTGATGACAGGCGGAAGGCCCCACTGTAAGAGCCCAAGGCCCCACCGAGCAGCACGGCCGCGCCAAGCCACCCAGCCAGGCTCCAGTCGGGCAGTACCTTGCCCGTTTGCGCCAGCAGGCCGGCGGCTGAATTCAGGAAGATGAAGGCGGCGGAGAGGGCGGCTGTTTTTTTTGCATCCGCCCAGCCCAGCACCAGCAGCAGCGGGCTGAGGAAAATTCCACCGCCGATGCCAAGCAGCCCGGCCATAAACCCCAGCAGCAAGCCCACCGGGACACCCACGCCATACAGGCGTGCTGGCGTAATGGCGGTCAGGGTCGCGATGGGGCGGGGTAGCAGAAAGCGCAGGGCGGCAGCCAACAAGGTGAAACCCAGCAGCAGCGAGAAGGTCTCGGGTGTCAGCTGTGTGGCGCCGCCGACATAGGCGGCCGGAATGGAGGCGATGATAAACGGCAGCAGCAGCCGTGGTTCAAAATGCCCGGCCCGCTGATAGTTGAGGAAGGCCAGCCCGCTCACCAGCAGATTGAGCGCCAGCACCGTGGGTACGATATCCGCGCGCGCAAAGCCGAACAGGGCAAAGATGGCGAGGTAGGTGGTGGCACCGCCGTGGCCTACCGAGCTGTAGGCCAGCGCAGCAAGGAAAAACAGCGGCACCAGCCACAGTACGGCATCATGATCCATAACGCAGGGTGGGCAACTGGCGGCTAATCGTCGTCACAATGTAGCATGCCTGTGTCTACCTGCGACATCCGCAGAACCCTTCGCTACGCTCTTCCCTGCGCAGCCGTCGCTCCTGCGCATCCATGCGCCCGCGACATTCGCACGTCCATGTGCAGCACAAAAAAAAGCCAGCGGTTAAGCTGGCTTTTAGTACCGGATGGAGCGGTGTGACTATTTGGCCAGGGAGATAATGAAATCAGCCAGGGCGTCGATGTCGGCATCGGCAACGCGCGGCGAGTAGGCCGGCATCACACCCATCTGCCAGCGGCCCGTGCCGCCCTTCTTGGTCCACTCGACCAGGCTGGCCTTGGCGCCGGCATCGCCTGCGTACTTGGCGCTAATATCTTTCCAGGACGGTCCGACACGCTTCTGGTCGATGTTGTGGCAAGCAAAGCAGCCGCTCTTCTTGGCCAGTTCCGAGCCTGCTGCCATGTCCAGTGCGGCGCTTGCCTGGCCTGCGAATAACAGGGCGGCGGCAGCGGAAGCAATCAACAAATGTGACTTCATGAATCTTCTCCTTTTACGTGATGAATTAAACAAATGTAAGGGTTCTGTTTACAGGGTTGTGGCCCTCGGCAAGCACCCGACGCCGTATTATCTCATTCATTAACGCAGAAATAGCAAGCGCGTAGCAAAAAATGCTGGCGCATGTACTGCGCGCAGGTGATAGTCTTGGGCACGCAAGAACTATGCCGTTTGCAGATTGGCATAGGCCACCATCAGCCATTTGCTGCCCGCGCGCGCAAAACTTACCTGAACCCGTGCCTGCTCGCCTCGCCCCTCATAATTCATGATCACACCTTCGCCGAAAGCGGCGTGACGCACATGCTGGCCCAGCCGGAGACCGGTAGGCGTAACTTGGTTATCGGTCGTGGCGGAGAATACTTGAGTGGCAGTGACCGGAGTGGAGGCAGCCACTGTGCCGTGCAGGCGTACCTCGCGCATGAGTTCGGCAGGAATCTCGTTCACGAACCGGGACGGATTGGGATAGGTGTCGGTGCCGTGCAGGCGGCGGCGTTCGGCGTGGGTGACGTAAAGCTGGCGTTTGGCGCGTGTCAGCCCGACATAACACAGGCGGCGCTCTTCTTCCAGGCGGCGGTCTTCCTCAATGGAAAGCCGGTGCGGAAACAGCCCCTCTTCCATGCCGCAGAGGAACACCAGCGGAAATTCGAGCCCCTTGGCCGAGTGCAGCGTCATGAGCTGCACACAGTCATCCCAGGCATTGCCCTGGCCTTCGCCTGCTTCCAGCGCGGCATGCGAGAGAAAGGCCGACAGGGGATCCAGGCCCTCCTCCGGCTCATGGCTGAACTGGCGCGCGGCGCTGGAAAGCTCTTCCAGATTTTCCACCCGCGCCTGGCCCTTTTCGCCCTTGTCCTTGCGGTGATGGTCAAGCAGACCGCTGCACTGCACCACGTGATCAGTCTGCTCATGCAGTTCAAGATGGGCTGTGTCACGCGCCAGTGCTTCGATCAGATTGAGAAAGGCCGCCAGCGCCGAGGCCGCGCGCGCACTCAGTTTGGCTTCCGTGGTGAGTGCAAGTGCCGCCCGCCACAGCGGGATTTGCTGGCTGCGGGCATGAGCGCGCAGTACCTCCAGCGTGGTGTCGCCGATGCCGCGCGTCGGCATGTTGACCACTCGCTCAAACGAGGCATCGTCATCGCGGTTGGCAATCAGGCGCAGATAGGCCAGTGCGTCCTTGATCTCGGCGCGCTCGAAGAAACGCAGGCCGCCATAGACCCGGTACGGCATGCCGACCTGTAGCAAGGCCTCTTCAAAGTTGCGCGACTGTGCATTGGATCGGTAGAGAATGGCGGCCTCGGCGCGTTGCCCGCCCTGTGCTACCCACTGGCGGATCCGTTCGACCACGAAGCGCGCCTCGTCCAGATCATTGAATGCCGCATAACGCAGGATGGGCTCGCCGTCGGCATCGTTGGTCCACAGGTTTTTGCCGAGACGTCCGCTGTTGTTGGCAATGAGCGCGTTGGCGGCCTTGAGGATGGTGCCGGTGGAGCGGTAGTTCTGCTCCAGCCGCAGTGTTTGCGCGCCATGGAAGTCGCGTGCGAACTGCTGGATATTTTCGATGCGTGCGCCGCGCCAGCCGTAAATCGACTGGTCGTCATCGCCGACTGCAAACATGCGCCCGTGCGCGCTTGCGAGCATGCGCAACCAGGCGTATTGAATCGCGTTGGTGTCCTGAAATTCGTCCACCAGAATGTGCTGAAAACGATTCTGATAGTGCGCCAGCACCTGCGGCTGTTTGAGCCATAACTCATGTGCGCGCAGCAACAACTCGGCAAAATCCACCAGGCCGGAGCGCTCACACAATGCTTCATAAGCCTGATAGATGCGGATCATCTGGCGTGCATAGGGGTCGCCGCGGTCATCGATGTGCTGCGGACGCACGCCCTCGTCCTTGCGGGCATTGATGAACCATTGTGCTTGACGCGGTGGCCACTTGGCCTCATCAAGGTCGAGCGCCTTCAGTACACGGCGCAGCGTACGGTATTGGTCATCGCTGTCGAGAATCTGGAAGGTCTGGGGCAGGCGCGCCTCGCGCCAGTGCGCGCGCAGCAGGCGGTGTGCCAGCCCGTGAAACGTGCCTACCCACATGCCGCCCGCCGGGCGTTGCAACAGGCCTTCAATGCGTCCACGCATCTCGGCCGCAGCCTTGTTGGTGAAGGTGACGGCGAGGATGGAAAACGGCGTGGCGTGTTCCACCTCCATCAGCCAGGCGATGCGGTGCGTGAGTACCCGCGTCTTGCCGCTGCCTGCGCCAGCCAATACCAGCAGCGGGCCTTGCGGGGCGCACACCGCCTCGCGTTGCGCGTCGTTCAGCGGGTCAATCAGGCGGGAAACATCCATATTTCAATTTTAACATAAGCGCCAGTACTGGCCGGGGTGTAAAATGCCGCGCATGTTCAATGCGCACGAAGTTGAGGGTTTTCGCAAAGACGGCTATGTGATTGTGCGCCAACTCGCCGCACCCGAGACGGTGCGCGCCATGCGCTCGCTCGCTGCAGCAGCGCTGGAAGCCGAAGTGGGGCCGCTCGAATATGAGGCCGATCTGCATTATCCCGGTGCGCCGCCATCCCGCACCGCGCCGGGTGGCCACACGGTACGGCGCTTATTGCAGGCCTATGCGCGTGCCCCGGTATTTCGTGACTGGGCGCTGAGCGCGCCGGTTACCGGGCGTCTGCAGCAACTGCTGGGGCCGGATATCCTGCTGGCGCAGGCGCATCACAACTGTATCATGACCAAGCAGCCGCGCTACAGCAGCATCACCCACTGGCATCAGGACATCCGCTACTGGGCGTTTGAGCGCCAGGAACTGGTGAGTGTCTGGCTGGCACTCGGGCCGGAGCGCGTGGAGAACGGCTGTCTGCTGCTGGTGCCCGGTAGCCAGGCCATGGCGTTTACCCCGGCACAATTTGATAAGACGATATTTTTCCGTCCCGAACTGCCACAGAATCAGCAACTGATCGCTACCGGTATCCCGGCAGAACTCGATGCGGGCGATGTGCTGTTCTTCCACTGCCGCACGCTGCATGCCGCCGGTCGCAATGAGACCGATGCGACCAAGTTTTCAGTAGTATTCACCTATCACGCGGTTGACAATCACCCGCTCGCCAACACGCGCTCGGCCAGTACGCCTGAGGTTGCGGTGGCCTGACTTAAGAGTGCCTTTGGCCATTTACCTTGACGCATGCAGCGGCTGACGCGGTACAATACGCGCCTTTCCGCAGTATCAGGCCAGGTAGCTCAGTCGGTAGAGCAGGGGACTGAAAATCCCCGTGTCGGCGGTTCGATTCCGTCCCTGGCCACCACACAGATACCTTAATGAGCGGTTGCTGTATCACTATAAATAACTTGGGTGGGCCGGAATCTCACAGCATTCAGGTCGGGGTTGATGCGCACCGTCCTTGGCGTGCACCCTGCGGGCATGCTTCGCACGTCCCGTTTTGCTCCGGGCAAAACGGTCGATTCCGTCCCTGGCCACCAATAATCAATAAGGTACAGGTCATGCTTTGGCGTGCGCACAGCGTGTTCCCCGTTGCACGTACCGGCCTACGTCTTCGCTGTGTGACGCTCGGTACTCGAGCGGATGCCCGCAGTCACGACAAACTTCATTGCTTCCTCGCGTGACATGTTGACCGGTGTGACCGACGCGCGCGGCAGGAATACGGTATAGCCGCCGATCATGTAGCTCATCGGCAGATAAACCGCCACTTCGCTGTCGCGTCCGATGCCCTCAGGAAGGCTGGAGAAATCGGTGCGTGTGATGAAGCCGAGCAGACGCATGCCGCTGCCGGGCAGCTCCACCGACACCACCTGCATGGGCAGGTCATCGCCGTGCCGCGCGAACAGGCCGAGCAGGTCACGCAGCGCGGTGTAGATTGAGCGTACCAGCGGGATTTCGAGAAGGACACGCTCGGCGCGATTGAACAGCTCCCGAAACAACCACATGTGCATCAGTATGCCAATGAGAAATACACCCACGAGCGCAACCGCGATACCCATACCTGCGAGGTAGCGTTCGTCCGGGATCAGCCATCGAACTTGTGCGCCAATCAGCCGCTCAGCACCGGAGAAGAACCACACGATCAGGTATGCGGTGGCGAGGATGGGTAGCACAGTAAACAGGCCGGTGATAAAAATCTTGCCGATCATTTTCATGGCGAGGCTCCTGCAGCAGGCAATGGATAAGGGGATTCATGGCGTACCACACCGGCATAGCGGAAAACGTTGCCTGTCATGGCTTGGTCTCCGCTGCCCGCACCAGCAGCACGGTCAGGGTGACCACTGTGAGCGGCAGCACGAAGCCAAGCATGGCAGTGCTGAACGCCGGCAGCGCCGCGTGTTGCGTGGCCGCCAGGATCAGGTACAGCACATAGGCTGCATAGTAGCCGAGGAACAGCGCCCCCTCCCAGCGTGCGATCAGGTGGCCGGTGGCGAAGATCGGCAGACACGCGAGCGCCACCGCGATCATCACCGGGATGTCGAAGCGAATCAACGCGGGCGCGACCTCGAGCCCGCCCGGCGTGACCACGGCGGCGATGCCGGCGATGGCGAGGATGTTGAACAAGCTGCTGCCAATCACATTGCCGACGGCAATGTCGCGCTCGCCGCGCAGCGCCGCCACGATGGAGGTCGCAAGCTCGGGCAGTGAGGTGCCGGCGGCGACGATGGTGAGGCCGATGATCAATTCGCTCACGCCAAACATGCGCGCGAACGCCACCGCCCCTTCCACCAGCCAGTGAGCGCCGAGCACGAGCAGCGCGAGTCCGGCGATGATAAGCGCGATCTGCAACGGCAGCTGCCCGCGTCCGGCGGTAGCACTGCCGCCGAATTCCTGTGCGTACTCAGTCTGTACCGCCACGGCCTCTTTGCGGCTCTGGTGCAGCGCGAACACCGTATAGGCCACGATGCCGGAGGCGAGCAGCACGCCGTCATACCCGCTGATGCGTCCATCGAGCGCCATAACCAGCAGCAATACCGAGACACCGATCATCAGCGGCACCTCGATTCTTACCAGTTGCTGGGACACCGCCAGCGGCGTAATGAGTGCCGCGAGGCCGAGGATGAGCAGCACGTTGAAGATGTTGCTACCGACCACGTTGCCCAGCGCGATATCCGCCTGACCTGCGAGCCCGGCCTTGATGCTCACCGCGAGTTCCGGCGCGCTGGTGCCGAACGCGACCACGGTGAGTCCGATCACCAAGGCCGAGATGCCGAAGCGTGCCGCCAGCCGCGAGGCCCCGCGCACTAACAGCTCAGCGCCGCCGACCAGCAGGATCAGTCCGATCACAAACAGAGCCACCACTGTGAGACTCATTGGCTGAACTCCAGAAAAATAAACGCGCCGGATTTAATCGGGCCGATTACATGCCACATGCTGTTCATTGCTACACCTTTTTGCGCTGAATTTTGAGCTCGATTTTCTGTGTGATTGGGTTGCCGGTCATCGTCACACCACGGTTTGTTCGGCGTATAATCTCACTTAATACTACCCTTGGCTTTGTTTTTATACTGGAGGTCGGTCATGTCTTCCATTCTTGTGACAGGTGCAAATCGAGGCTTGGGCCTGGAATTTGTGCGCCAGTATGCCAAGGAGGGTTGGGACGTGCTTGCCTGTTGCAGGTATCCCGACCAGGCGCGCGAACTGAAGCAGTTGGCGGGACGGCACGACACGGTGAGCGTGCATGCACTTGATGTGGCGGATCATAAGCAGATCGATGCGCTGGCCCAGACGCTGCACGATAGGGCGATTGATGTCCTGCTCAGCAATGCGGGTGTGTATGGCGGCGCGGAGGATGAGAGTTTCGGCAGTCTGAGATACCCGGTCTGGGAGCGCGAGCTGCGTATCAATACCCTGGCCCCGGCAAAAATGGCCGAGGCGTTTGTAAGTCATGTCGCGCGTAGCGACAAGAAGTTGATTGCGTCGGTCAGCAGCCTGATGGGCAGCATGGCCGACAACGGCAGCGGCGGCAGTTATCTGTACCGCTCCAGCAAGGCTGCGCTCAATGCCGTGATGGTGAGCCTGGCGCGCGACCTCGCGCCGCGCAAGATCGGGGCGCTGGTGTTGCATCCCGGCTGGGTGAAGACCGATATGGGCGGGCCGAATGCTGAAATTACGCCGGAGACCAGCGTGCGCGGCATGCGCGGGGTGATAGAGGGTTTCAGGCTCAAGGACTCGGGGCGGTTTATGGCCTACGATGGCGCCGAACTGCCCTGGTAGCTGGTTGCGCTAGGGCGCGGTGTAAAGCTTGTCGCGCACGATAAACAGCGCGGCGATGGAGCGCGCCTCGGTGCATTCCGGATGCGCGAGCAATTCTCCGAGCTGCGACAAGCGCCACGGTATGACTTCAATCGGCTCCGGTTCATCACCCACCAGTTTTTGCGGGTAGAGATCTTCCGCCAGCACTACGTGCGTGGTGTGGTTGAGATAGCCCGGCGCCAGCGTCATGGAGGTGATGTGCCTCAGGCGGCGGGCGCCATAGCCGACCTCTTCCTTCAGCTCGCGGTCGGCGCCAGCAAGCAGATCTTCGTCGGGTTCGAGGCGGCCCTTGGGCAGTGCCAGTTCGTAGCGTCCTGCCCCTGCGGCGTATTCGCGGATGAGCAGCACGGTGTCGGCGTCGAGCATCGGCACCACCAGCACCGCGCCACGCGGCGCGCTGTGCAGGCGCTCGTACTGTACCTCAACGCCGTTGGAAAAGCGCAGGTCTACCTGCTCGACGTGAAAGATGCGCGTTTTGGCCAGGGTTTCGACGCGCAGAATCTCCGGTGTTTTAGGCATGCGCCCATCATACTCATAAGTCAGTAAGTAAGACTACACTTCCCGTTGCGTCCCCGCCCCTGTTTAGGGGTGAGGCCGTGAAACGGCCGAACGCCAAGCCAGGACGGCTTGGCTGGACTTTTGCGCGGGGCATGGATAGCGCAGCGCAAAAGGGGGCAGGGTGGGGGTAGAGTAAACAGGGTTTTTACTCAGGAGTCACAGCATTATTGTTGTAGCTTTATTTACTGGCTCCTGAGTAGCAGTGTGGCGCCGCCGGTTCGACTTTTAGGGAGTCCGGCCTTAGAATTACGGGCTTAACGTGCTCGCAATGGGTGTGGGGCAGGATAAATCAGTGACAGCGGGGGCGGGAATGGAGAGTTTGCAGTCGGGCAGCGATGTATTGTTTGTCTTGGTCGGCGCCGTGATGGTGTTGGCCATGCATGCCGGTTTTGCCTTTCTGGAGGTGGGGACGGTACGGCACAAGAACCAGGTCAACGCCCTGGTCAAGATCATCTGTGATTTCGCTGTTTCCACTATTGCCTATTTCTTTATCGGCTACGGCGTGGCCTATGGCGTGTATTTCATGCAGGGAGCAGAAGAGCTGGCGGCGAAAAACGGTTATGAGCTGGTGAAGTTTTTCTTCCTGCTCACGTTTGCCGCCGCCGTGCCTGCCATCATTTCGGGCGGCATAGCCGAGCGGGCCAAGTTTAACCCGCAACTGGCAGCGAGCTTCGTGTTCGTGGCGCTGATCTACCCGTTCTATGAGGGCATGGTATGGAACGGCCATTACGGCGTACAGGACTGGCTGGCGGCCACCTTTGGCGCCAGCTTCCATGACTTCGCCGGCTCGGTGGTGGTGCACGCGATGGGCGGCTGGATGGCGCTGGTCGCAGTCGTGCTGCTGGGCGCGCGCCGAGGGCGTTACGGCAAGGACGGGCAGGTGTCCATGCATCCGCCGTCGAATATCCCCTTTCTGGCGCTGGGCGCGTGGGTGCTGACCGTGGGCTGGTTCGGCTTTAATGTCATGTCGGCCCAGTCGGTCGCGGCGGTGAGCGGGCTGGTGGCGGTGAATTCGCTGATGGCCATGGTAGGCGGCATACTGGCGGCGCTGTTCATCGGCCGCAACGACCCCGGCTTTGTGCACAACGGCCCGCTGGCCGGTCTGGTGGCAGTGTGTGCGGGCTCAGATATCATGCACCCGCTGGGTGCGCTGGTGACCGGGGTGCTGGCCGGTGCGCTGTTCGTCTGGACGTTCACGCTGACGCAAAACAAATGGAAGATTGATGATGTGCTCGGCGTGTGGCCGCTGCACGGGTTGTGCGGCGCGTGGGGCGGCATCGCGGCAGGCATTTTCGGGTTGGAGGCGCTGGGCGGCCGTGGTGGGGTCAGTTTTACCGCGCAGTTGATCGGTACGGCAGGCGGCGTCGCGATCGCAGTGATTGGCAGTTTTGTGGTGTATAGCGTGCTCAAGAAAGCTGTCGGGCTACGCCTCAGCGCGGAAGAGGAGTTTGCCGGCGCTGACCTCAGCATACACAAGATCGGCGCTACCCCTCCCTATAATGATTAACACGCTGGGCGACGTATGACGCGCAAGCTGTACATCCATACTCACGGTTGTCAGATGAATGAGTATGATTCCGCCAGAATGGCGGACGTACTCGCGGCCTCCCATGGCCTGGTACCCACGGCCACGCCGGAAGAGGCGGACGTGTTGCTGCTGAATACCTGCTCCATTCGCGAGAAGGCACAGGAAAAGGTATTTTCACATCTGGGGCGCTGGCGTGAGTGGAAGCTGGCGCGGCCCGAACTGGTCATTGGTGTCGGCGGCTGCGTGGCGAGCCAGGAGGGTGAGGGTATCCGCGCCCGCGCGCCCTATGTCGATATGGTGTTCGGCCCGCAGACCCTGCACCGCCTGCCCGAGATGGTGGAGAGTGTGTGGCGCACACGCACGCCTGTGGTCGATGTTTCATTTCCTGAAATAGAAAAATTCGACCGGCTGCCTGAGCCGCGCGCCACAGGCCCCGTCGCCCTGGTTTCCATCATGGAGGGTTGCAGTAAATATTGCACCTTCTGCGTGGTGCCCTACACCCGGGGTGAAGAGATCAGCCGTTCACTCACCAGCGTGTTGCAGGAGGTCAGCCAGCTCGCCGCGCAGGGCGTGCGCGAGGTAACGCTGCTGGGACAGAATGTGAACGCCTATCGGGGCGTGATGGATGACGGCGACTGCGCCGACCTCGCATTGCTGATTCATCATGTGGCTGCGGTCGACGGCATCGAGCGCATTCGCTTCACAACCTCCCACCCGGTGGAATTCTCCGACAGCCTGATCAACGCCTACGCCGAGGTGACGAAACTGGCCAATCACCTGCATCTGCCGGTGCAGAGTGGTTCTGACCGCATCTTGGCGCTGATGAAGCGTGGCCACACCGTGCTTGAGTACAAATCGAAGCTGCGCAAGTTGCGTGCGTTGCGCCCCGGCATCTGTATTTCATCGGATTTTATCGTGGGCTTCCCGGGGGAGACCGAAGAGGATTTTGCGGCGACACTGAGGCTGATTGATGAGGTCGGCTTCGATCACTCCTACAGTTTTATCTACAGCCCGCGCCCCGGCACACCGGCGGCAGGGCTACCGGACCCGGTGCCACTCGCAGTGAAGCAACGTCGCCTGGCTGAGTTGCAGGCACGCATTAATGTGCAGGCCGCCGACATCAATCGCCACATGCTCGGCAGCGTGCAGCGTATTCTGGTCGAGCGCCCTGCACGCAAACATGCGAATCAGTATGCCGGGCACACCGAAAACAACCGGGTGGTGAATTTCTTTAGCGCCGAAAACATCATCGGCCAGTACGTCGATGTGCGCATCACTGAGGTGCAGCCAAACTCGTTGCGGGGCGAATTGTTGGCAGGGCATGCGTTGCCAGCACAGCAGACTGTAGTACCGCTGCACGCACAGGCCTGACGTCTTCGTGGCCAAACGTCTTACACCCCGCATCGTCAAGGTCGAGCCGCCGCACCAGATTGATATTACGCTCGAGCCCGCCGACAACCAGCGGCTTGCCAATCTGGGTGGCCAATTCGATGAGCACCTGCGCCAGATGGAGCGCAGACTCGGGGTGGAGATCAACAGCCGTGGCAATGTGTTCCGCATTATTGGTGACGCAGCTGCAGCGCAGGCCGGAGCCAAGGTGCTGAAAGAACTCTACGCCGAGACGCTGCGCGAAACACTGACGCCGGAGCGCATACATTTGTTGCTCAATCGCGGCGAGATGGATACGCTGTCAGCGGCTGGGGCGAGTGCACCAGTCACGCTCGCGGAAGTCAGTATCCGTACCCGCCACGGCCTGATTCAGGGTCAGAATCCGAATCAGCGGCGTTACCTGCAACACATCCTGGCGCACGACATTAACTTCGGCATCGGCCCGGCGGGCACCGGCAAGACCTATCTTGCGGTGGCATGTGCGATCGAGGCGCTGGAGAGCGAACGCGTGCGACGGCTGGTGCTGGTGCGCCCGGCGGTTGAGGCCGGTGAGCGGCTGGGTTTTCTGCCCGGTGATCTGGCGCAGAAAATCGATCCCTATCTGCGTCCACTTTATGACGCACTCTACGAGATGCTCGGTTTTGAGCGTGTGGCACGGCTGATCGAGCGTAACGTGATCGAGGTTGCGCCGCTTGCCTACATGCGCGGGCGTACGCTGAACGAGGCGTTTATCATACTGGACGAAGCGCAAAACACCACGGTCGAGCAAATGAAGATGTTTCTCACCCGCATCGGTTTTGGCTCCACCGTTGTGGTGACAGGCGATGTCACCCAGATCGATCTGCCGCGTGAACGCAGGTCGGGACTGCGTCATGCAGTTGAAGTCTTGAAAGGTATAGATGGTATCAGTTTCAGTTTTTTTCGCGCCCAGGATGTAGTACGTCATCCGCTGGTGCAGCGCATAGTCACGGCCTATGAAAACTACGAGCGCAACACAGACGCGCCGGAAAAATAGCATCCAGGTGCAATACGCAGTGCCACGTCGTGGTCTGCCGCTGGTCAAAGACTTCCGGCGCTGGGTGCTCGCTACACTGAATGGGCGTCCGGCGGTGGAAGTGACGCTGCGCATTGTGGATGAGGCAGAGAGCGCGTTGCTCAACAGCACCTATCGTCATAAGCACGGCGCGACCAACGTGTTATCCTTCGCATTTGAAGCGCAGGCTGCCGGAGATTATCTGGGCGACATCGTGATCTGTGCGCCGGTGGTGGTGCGGGAGGCCCGCTTGCAGGGCAAGTCGACGCAGGCCCACTGGGCGCACATGGTGGTGCATGGTATCTTGCACTTACTGGGCTATGACCACCGTAACACTGCCGAGGCCAGTGTCATGGAACGGCTGGAGACGCGCCTGCTGGCGGATGTTGGCTACCCCGACCCTTATCAAACAGATAAAAACGTATGAACGACGACAATACCTCCGAACCCCCGCAACGATCCTGGCTTGACCGCCTGAGCAAGGTGTTGCTCGGCGAGCCGCATGACCGCGAGCAGCTGGTTACGCTGTTACGTGATGCTGAAAGCCGTAATCTGCTCGATGCCGACGCGCTCGCCATGATCGAAGGTGTATTGGCGGTATCCGAGCTGCAGGTGCGAGACATCATGGTGCCGCGTTCGCAGATGGTGGTCGTGCCGCGCGATCAGCGGCCGGAAGAGTTCCTGCCGTTGATTATTGAGTCTGCCCACTCGCGCTTCCCCGTGATTGGCGAAAGCCGGGACGAGGTGACGGGCATATTGCTGGCCAAAGACCTGCTCGCCTATTTTGCCGAGGGCGGCAAGGATACATTTCAGCTCAACGACGTATTGCGACCAGCGGTATTTATACCGGAGAGCATGCGCCTGAACGTATTGCTCAAGGAATTCCGCAACAGTCGCAATCATATCGCCATGGTGGTGGATGAATATAGTGGTGTGGCGGGCCTGGTGACTATTGAGGATGTGCTGGAGCAGATCGTGGGCGAGATCGAGGACGAGCACGATGTTGAAGACGAGACCTTTATCGTCAAGAACAGTGATTCCAGCTACACAGTGAAGGCATTGATGCCGGTGGAGGACTTTAATCGTGAGTTCGGCACCGAGTTCAAGCAGGAGGAGTTTGACACCTTGGGGGGCGTACTTACTCATCATCTTGGTCGTCTGCCCAAGCGCGGTGAAACCATCAGCATAGGACGCATGCGCTTCAAGATATTGCGCGCCGACAGTCGCCGCCTGCATTTGCTGCAGTTGATGCTGCGCGCGCCAGCCGAGGGCAGCACGCCCGCCGCTTCCTCGCAGGTGTGACGCAGTCCCAGTGGGTTGATAAAGGCTGGCGCGACGACCTGTGCGCGCTGGTGGCAGGTGTGTTATTCCCGCTGGCCTTTGCCCCCTTTCACTGGTTTCCACTTTCCATCCTGGCGTTGGCGCTGTTGTTTGGTGTATGGCGGGGCACGACGCCGCGCCGGGCCGCCTGGCGCGGCTGGCTGTTTGGCGTGGGCCAGTTTGGGGTGGGCGTGTCATGGGTGTATGTGGCCATCCATGACTTTGGCTATGCCAGTGTAGCGCTGGCGGGTTTCATGACGGCGTTATTCGTAGTGCTGCTGGCGCTGTTTCCTGCGCTGCTCGGATACGCCATGGCCCGCCTGCCCCCGCTGGCGGGCATTGTGCAAGCCCTGCTGGTGTTTCCTGCGGGCTGGACGCTGTTTGAGTGGCTGCGTGGCTGGGTACTGACAGGCTTTCCCTGGCTCCATGCCGGCTACAGCCAGATAGATGCACCGCTCGCCGGACTGGCCCCCATCGTCGGTGTGTACGGTGTGTCGTGGGCGGCGGCATTCTCCGCCGGGGTGTTGCTCATGCTGGTGCAGACAACGGGCAGGGCCAGGTACTTCAGCGCCGCCGTGTTGCTTGCGCTGTGGCTGGTTGCACTGCTGGCGGGACGGGTGGTGTGGACCCAGGCCGAGGGTGTACCGCTGCGCGCTGCCCTGGTGCAGGGCAATATCCCGCAGGACATCAAGTGGCAACCGGAGCAGGTGCAGCGCACGCTGGAGCGCTATCTTGAGCTTACGCGCCAACACTGGGACAGCGATCTGGTCGTGTGGCCGGAGGCCGCACTGCCGGTGTTTTATGATCAGATTGCGGACAATTATCTTGCCCGGCTGCAGGATGAAGCGCGCGCAAACCATACGGATATGTTGATCGGTATTTCAGTGCGGGAGCAGGGCTCACGCCGTTATTACAACAGCATGTTGAGTCTGGGCAGCAGCACGGGTTTTTACCATAAACGCCATCTGGTGCCATTTGGTGATTACGTGCCGCTAGAGGCATGGCTGCGCGGGCTGATCCGCTTTTTCGATCTGCCCATGTCAGGTTACAGTCCCGGCCCGGCCCAGCAGCCACTGCTGGAGGTGGCCGGCCACAAGGTCGGTGTATCGATCTGCTACGAGGATGTGTTTGGTGAAGAGGTGATTCAGTCGCTGCCGCAGGCCGCGCTACTGGTGAATGGTACCAACAATGCCTGGTACGGCGATTCCTTCGCCCCGCATCAGGCCTTGCAGATGTCGCGCATGCGGGCGCTGGAATCCGGACGGTACATGCTGCGCGCCACGACCAACGGCATCTCGGCGGTGATCGACGCCCGCGGCAAGGTCGTGGCGCAGTCCGAGCAGTTTCAAGAGGATGTGGTGGCGGCGACCTTTCAGCCGCTGACCGGCGCCACACCCTATGCGCGCTGGGGCAACTACCCGGTGGTGATCGCACTGCTGCTGGTGCTGGCGTGGACTGCGCTGCGCGGCTGGCGCGGGCAACAAAACCCGACCGATTCCGCGTAAAATAGCCCATCTTCGTTAACAGCTGTACTGGATTCAAGCGCCATGGATGAGCACTATCCGCCAAAAAAAATCGAATGCGAGGCCCAGCGCTATTGGGAGCAGCAGCAGGTATTCAAGGCGCAGGAAGACCCGGCGCGGGAAAAATTCTACTGCCTGTCGATGTTTCCGTACCCGAGCGGACGCCTGCATATGGGCCATGTGCGCAACTACACCATCGGCGACGTGATCGCCCGCTACCAGCGCATGCGTGGCAAAAACGTGATGCAGCCGATCGGCTGGGACGCCTTCGGGCTGCCGGCAGAAAATGCCGCGATGCAGAACAAGGCCTCGCCGGCCAACTGGACCTGGGACAACATCGCCTACATGCGCGACCAGTTGAAAAGCCTGGGCTTCGCCTATGACTGGTCGCGCGAGCTTGCCACCTGCGATCCGCAGTATTACCGCTGGGAGCAGTGGCTGTTCACGCGTTTGTTCAGCAAGGGCATCATCTACAAAAAGAGTGGCGTGGTGAACTGGGATCCGGTGGACCAGACCGTGCTTGCCAACGAGCAGGTGATCGACGGGCGTGGCTGGCGCAGCGGTGCGCTGGTCGAGAAGCGTGAGATCCCGATGTACTACTTCAAGATCACCGCCTATGCCGACGAGTTGCTGGCCGGGCTGGATCAGCTGCCGCACTGGCCGGAGCAGGTGAAGGCCATGCAGCGCAACTGGATCGGCAAGAGTCGCGGCATGGAGGTGCACTTCCCATATGCCGACGGCAGCGACGTGTTAAAGGTGTTTACCACGCGCCCCGACACCTTGATGGGCGTCACCTATGTCGCGGTCGCCGCCGAGCATCCGCTGGCCACGCAGGCCGCCGCAAACAATCCCGCTCTGCACACCTTTATGGAGGAATGCAAAAAAGGCGGCGTAACTGAGGCAGAGCTCGCCACGCAGGACAAGAAAGGCATGGCGACCGGCGCATTCGTCATCCATCCGTTTACGGGCGAGAAACTTCCGGTGTGGGTGGCGAATTATGTACTCATGGGTTACGGCGAAGGGGCGGTGATGGCGGTGCCGGCCCATGACGAGCGCGATTTTACATTTGCAGTTGAATATCAGCTACCCATCAAGGCGGTAATACGCCCGGCGGACAGTGCGCTCGCCGAGCCACTCACGGCGGCGTGTACCGACTGCGGCATCTTGTTCAACTCCGGTGAATTCGATGGACTTGATTTCGAGCAGGCCTTTAACAGAATGGAGGCCGTATTAAAGCAGAGAAAACTCGGTGAATCGCGTATCCAGTTCCGTCTGCGCGACTGGGGCATCTCGCGTCAGCGCTACTGGGGCTGCCCGATTCCGATTATTCATTGCGCCGATTGCGGTGACGTACCGGTGCCGGACAAGGATTTGCCCGTGCAGCTGCCGGAAGACATCGTGCCGGATGGCAGTGGCAACCCGCTGGCCAAGCTGCCCGCATTTTACCAAACGTCCTGTCCGCAGTGCGGCAAACAGGCGCGACGAGAGACCGACACCATGGACACTTTTGTTGAATCGTCCTGGTATTACGCGCGCTTCTGCGCGCCGGATACCGCCACCGGCATGGTAGATGACCGCGCCCGGCACTGGCTGCCGGTGGATCAATACATCGGTGGCATTGAGCACGCGATTCTGCATCTGCTGTATGCGCGTTTTTTTCACAAGCTGATGCGTGACGAAGGCCTGGTAACCGGCGATGAGCCCTTCACCCAGTTACTTACCCAGGGCATGGTGCTGGCCGAGACCTTCTACCGTGTGCAGGCCAACGGCAAGAAGGACTATTTTTTCCCGCATGAGGTTGTGGTTGAGCGGGATGACAAGGGGCGGATGGTGGCCGCGACGCTGCAACGCGATGGTCAGCCGGTGACCGTGGGAGGTATCGAAACCATGTCGAAGTCGAAGAACAACGGCGTGGATCCGCAGGCGCTGATAGACAAATACGGTGCTGATACCGCGCGCCTGTTCATGATGTTCGCCGCGCCGCCGGAGCAGACCCTGGAATGGTCGGATGCGGGCGCGCAGGGTTCTTACCGTTTTCTGAAGCGGTTGTGGGCATTCGCCTCTGAGAACAATTCTTTTCTGGCCACTGCATCTGAATGGGGAAGCAAGACAATATATTGGGGGAACGCCGCCCCGGAACATGTGGCCGTGCGTAGAGAGATCCATCAGACACTGAAGCAAATAAACTACGACATGGGCAGGCACCAGTTCAATACGGTGGTGTCCGGTGCAATGAAAATATTAAATGCGCTTGTGCACATACCGGAGCCTAAGATGCGGTCGGGAGAGAAGATGCCGATCCCGACGTATACTGAGCTGATCAGTGAAGGTCTGGGTATCCTGCTGCGCCTGCTGGCGCCGATCACCCCGCACATTACGCACAGCCTGTGGAAGGAATTTGAGTTCGGCGGGGATATCATTGATGCGCCGTGGCCCGAGGTTGATGAGGCCGCTCTGGCGCAGGATGAAATAGAGCTGGTGGTACAGGTAAGCGGCAAGCTGCGCGGCCGGATCAGGGTGCCTGCGCAGGCAGACCAGCCGCAGATAGAAGCCGCCGCATTGGGAGATGTCAATGTCCGGCGTTTCACCGCGGGAAAGATGGTCAGGAAAATCGTCGTCGTTCCGGGTAAGCTGGTAAATATTGTCGTGGCCTGACCAATTGCAGGGAGTGAAAATGACATTACAGATACGGATGGGGGCGTTGGGGCTGGTACTGCTGCTGGCGGGTTGCGGCTTCCATTTGCGCGGCAGCGGTGTGGACGATATTGCACTGTCGGATATGCCGATGGTCTATCTGCAAAGCGGTAATCCGCAGAGCGGCATGCTGGAGGAATTGCGGCGCCGGGGCGGGCTGCAGGGGGCTCGCTTTACGCTGGACAGCGCCGCCGCCGATCTGGCGCTGAACATCACGTCCGAGCGTTTCGATCGTCGCGTGCTGTCTGTGGGTGGCGCCGGTAAGGTGAGCGAATACGAAGTGCACTATGCAATTTCGTACAGCGTGCTCGACAATAATGGCGAGGAAAAGCTGGCCAACAGGATCAGCCTGGTGCGGGATTACCGCTTTGATGAAACGCAAGTGCTGGGCAAGGAAGCAGAAGAAAAGCGATTGCGTCAGGATATGGTGCAGGACGCGGCACAACAGATCATGCGCCAGTTACGCACCATACGCTAATGCCTGGGCGGCTCCTGCCACGATGAAGCTGCGCACCGACCAGCTGGCAGCACGCCTCGCTCGGGGGCTGGCGCCGGTGTGGCTGGTGTCGGGTGATGAGCCATTGCAGTTGGAGGAGGCATGCGACGCGATCCGCAGTGCGGCGCGGGGGCAGGGGTACTCCGAACGCATCGTGTTTCAGGCCGCCAGCAGCTTCGACTGGGGCGCGCTGACGGCGTGCGCACAGAACAGATCACTGTTTGCCGAGCGCAAGCTGATCGAGTTACGCCTACCCACCGGCAAGCCGGGCGAGGTCGGTGCTGCCGCGCTCATACAGTATGCCGCGCAAGCGGCGGGTGACAGCGTGTTGCTGGTCATCTGTCCCAAGCTGGATGCCGCTACTCAGAAAACAAAATGGGTGAGTGCGCTGGATGCGGTGGGCTTGCTGCTCCAAGTCTGGCCGGTTGAGGCACGCCTGTTGCCGGAATGGATCCGCCGTCGGCTGGCTACGCGCGGCATCAAGGCGAGCGACGAGGCTGTCGCGCTGCTGGCAGAGCGCGTGGAGGGCAATCTGCTTGCCTGCGCGCAGGATATCGAAAAGTTGTATCTGCTGCATGGCGCTGCCGAAATTGACGCTGCTGCAGTGGCCGCAGCAGTGGCGGACAATGCCCGCTTTGACATCTATGCGTTGGTAGACAGCGCACTTGCAGGCGATGCTGTGCGCAGCACACGCATACTTGAGAGCCTGCGCGCCGAGGGTGTTGATCCTGTGTTGGCGCTGTGGGCGCTGGCGCGTGAGGTGCGCGCACTGGCGCGGATGGCGTATGATTGCTCCCAGGGCATGGGCGTCGATCAGGTGCTGGCGGGGCACAAGGTGTGGGAGAAACGCAAGGGACTGGTCAGGGCCGGGCTGGTGCGCCACAAGCTGCGCGCATGGCGACACTTGCTGTTGCTCGCCGGGCGCATTGAACGCATCATCAAGGGTGTGCAGGCAGGCAATGCCTGGGATGAACTGCTGAAGTTGGCGCTGGGCATCGGTGGAGTACGACTGTTTACAGGTATGCGCACGTAATGGACATTAAAAACTACATGGCGGATGTTGGCCAGCGTGCCCGTGCAGCGGCACGTCAGATGGCGCGCGCCGATACGCAAGCCAAGAACGCCGCGCTGCTGGCCATGGCCGAAGGCATGGAGCGTGAGAGTGCGGCGCTGTTGGCTGCCAACCGCAAGGATGTCGAGGCCGGGAAAAAGGATGGGTTGGATGCCGCCATGCTCGACCGGCTGACGCTGAATCAGGAGCGGGTTCAGGGCATGGCCGAAGGTCTGCGCCAGATCGCAGCGCTGGCGGATCCGGTCGGCGAAGTCACCGATCTCAAATACCGCCCTGCCGGTTTTCAGGTGGGCAAGATGCGCGTACCGCTCGGCGTGATCGGTATCATCTATGAGTCGCGCCCCAACGTCACTGCAGACGCCGCCGGGCTATGCCTCAAGTCCGGCAATGCCGCGATACTGCGCGGCGGCTCCGAGGCGCTGCACTCCAATCAGGCCATCGCTGCCTGCATACGCGCCGGCTTGCAGAGTGCGGGCCTGCCGCAGGACGCCATACAGGTCATTGAAACTACCGACCGCGCTGCGGTGGGTGAGCTCATACGCATGAAGGACTCAGTCGATGTCATCGTGCCGCGCGGCGGCAAGGGGTTGATCGAACGCATCAGCAACGAGGCCACAGTGCCGGTCATCAAGCATTTGCATGGTGTGTGCCATGTGTATATCGACGACAAGGCCGATATTGAAAAGGCAGTGAATGTGGCCTACAAC
The DNA here is from genome assembly GCA_030680605.1 of Gammaproteobacteria bacterium. NCBI lineage: Bacteria > Pseudomonadati > Pseudomonadota > Gammaproteobacteria > Gammaproteobacteria bacterium. The sequence goes on from JAUXUQ010000009.1 coordinate 52,668, forward strand.
GCCAAGACCCAGCGCTACGGCACCTGCAATACCACTGAGACGCTGCTGGTGGCCGAGAGCATCGCACCGCGCGTGTTGCCGCAGCTCGGCAAGATGTATCAGGAGGCCGGTGTCGAGCTGCGCGGTGATGCCGCGGCGCGCGCGCAGATGCCGGGTGCCAAGGCCGCAACCGCAGAAGACTGGGATACCGAATACCTCGCGCCGATACTCTCGGTGCGGGTGGTGAAAGACTTGAGCGAGGCGATAGAGCATATCGCGCAGCACGGTTCGGCGCACACCGACGCCATTGTCACCGAGGACTTATCGCACGCGCAGCGGTTTCTGCGTGAAATAGACTCAAGCTCGGTGATGGTGAACGCCTCGACCCGACTTGCCGATGGCTTCGAGTACGGCCTTGGCGCCGAGATCGGCATCAGCACAGACAAGCTGCATGCACGCGGCCCGGTTGGGCTGGAAGGGCTTACCACGCAGAAATTCATCGTGATCGGCGATGGGCATATTAGAAAATAGTAGCGAGGGACGAGCGGCGAGTAGCGAGGTAAAAAATACCGGTCTTTACACGCCCCTCACCACTCGCTCCTCGCCACTGCCTTAACAATGATCGGTATTCTCGGCGGCAGCTTTGATCCTGTGCACTACGGCCATTTGCGGCTGGCTGTCGAGTTGTATCAAGACCTGGGTTTAAGCGAAATGCATCTGATGCCGTGCGGCGTTCCGCCGCATCGAGCACCCCTGGCAGCGAGCGGTGCGCAACGGCTTGCCATGTTGGAGGTGGCAATTGAGGGTGAGCGGGGGCTGATTGTGGATCAGCGCGAATTACAGCGCACAGGCCCGTCGTATACCGTGGATACGCTGACCTCCCTGCGCAACGAACTGGGCAGTATTCCGCTGTGCCTGGTGATGGGCAAAGACGCCTTTCTCGGCCTGCACACCTGGCATCGTTGGCGTGAGCTGATGGGTTTGGCCCATATCGTGGTGGCGGAGCGGCCGGGATGCGACAAGCCGATTGCAGGTGAGGTAGCGCAGATATTCTCAGAACGCCGCGTGGATAGCCCGGCGCCACTCAGCAAGTCAGCTGCAGGCTGCATTCTGCCATGGCCGGTGCCCGCGCTCGATATATCCTCTTCGCGCATACGGGCGCTGTGTGCGGCAGGCAAAAGCATTCGCTATCTGGTGCCGGACGCAGTGAGGGGAATCGTGCAATCGCAACAGATTTACAAACAGTCACAGTGAGGGCAGCAGCATAATGCAAAGGAACCGGTTACAGAGTCTGGTCGTACACACGCTGGATGAGATGAAGGCGCAGGACATCACGGTGCTGGATGTTCATGGCGTGAGTGATGTTACCGATGTCATGGTGATTGCCAGCGGTAGCTCCAACCGTCAGGTCAAGGCCATGGCGGCTGCCGTGGTCGAAAAGGCGAAGGAGCATAAATACCGCCCGCTTGGCATGGAGGGTGAGCAGGCCGGCGAGTGGGTACTGGTGGACCTGGGGGACGTGGTAGTGCACCTGATGCTGCCGCAGGTGCGCGATTTTTATAACCTCGAAAAACTGTGGGGTGATGCCGTACATGGAAGTACCAATGTCGCGAGAGGCAGGAAGCCGGGAGCGACTGTAGCGCAGGCCCATCGTGCTGAGAGCGCGGCAACTGCCGATAAAAATCCTGCCAGGAAAGTCGTGAAAAAATCTGCAACCAAGACTGGGAAAAAGGCCGCGGCTGCCATGGGCCCAGCAGAAAAAAAGAAGTCGGCTACCAGCAGCAAGAAGACAATAAAGCCAAAGCCAGCAAAACCAGTGGCCCACAAGCTGGCCATCGCCAAGCGCAGCCGCAAGATCGGGGAGTAAAGCGCTGCGTATTCATCTGCTCGCGGTCGGAAACCGCATGCCCGCGTGGGTAACCAGGGGCTACGAGGAATACGCACGCCGCCTGCCGCCCGAGTGCCGTTTGCAACTGGTCGAGATCGCCCCCGGGGCACGCACCAAGGGCGCTGATCCTGCGCGCAGCGTACGCGACGAAGGCGAGCGCATGCAGGCCGCGATTCCGAAGGATGCCCTGGTGATTGCGCTTGATGTGGGCGGTGTGCAGTGGGCTACCGAAAAACTGTCGCAACAACTGGAGCAGTGGCTGGGCTGTGGGCGCGATATCGCGCTACTGGTGGGCGGGCCCGACGGCCTGAGCGAGGCCTGCCGCAAGCGCGCTGATCAGGCATGGTCACTCTCCAAGCTTACCCTGCCGCATCCACTGGTGCGAATTGTCCTCGCCGAACAGATTTACCGTGCGTGGAGCATTCTCAAGAAACATCCCTATCACCGCTAAGGCTCTTTACTTTGGCAGCCCTGATTCTTTAGATCTGCCAAATCGGAGAGTCTGTCTGAAAGGCGTTGTTAACCATCAGCCCTCAATTAACGTAATTGCTATCAATTTTCTTCGTTGCATATGACGTGACAGGAGTAACCTCAACATGATTTTACCCGCTTTCGTAGCCATGTATCAGCTTCCGGGTTGGTCGTTGTTCGAACGCCATTGGGCTCATCTGACCGAGATGGCTGCGCAGGCGAAGTATTGCTGTAGTCTTGATTAGTATGGTTATTTCCCACAAAAGCGTTTTCGGCGGGGGCAGGGTTGGGTTATAGTAACGCGCTTACCGTATATTCTCAGACGACAAAAGGAACCCCCATGAAAACTGCCGACGACATGGTTGTGACGCTGAACTACACGCTCACCGACGACAGCGGAACCGTGCTAGACAGCAGTGCGGACGGCATGCCGCTGAGCTACCTGCATGGCCATGGCAACATCATCCCGGGTCTGGAACGCGCGTTGGAGGGGACAGATGTGGGCTACAAGTCACAGGTGACAGTGCCCGCCGTGGAAGGCTATGGCGAGAAAGACCCCAAGGCCGTGTTCGAGGCGCCCCGGGATCAGTTTCCGCCAGATATGGATATCGCCCCCGGCATGCTGGTAACTTCCGAGGACGGGAAAGCCCCGCTCACGATCGTGGAGATCACTGACAGTGTGGTGGTGCTGGACGGTAATCACCCGCTGGCGGGCAAGACGCTGCATTTCGATGTAGAGATCGTCGATATTCGCGCCGCGACCGAAGCAGAGCTGACCCACGGCCACGCACACTCCGGCGACGGCCACCATCACCATTAAATAACTCTGGAACTCTTGATTACTGATAAGTCAATAAGTAAGACTACAGTCACACCCTGAAGTAATGTAGCCTTGCTTTGTGACTCCTGATTAACTCAATAAAGCGCCGCCGGGATAAATCCGGTAGCGGAGAAATACCTGTTACTGCAAACGGGCGTGCCTGGCTTGTTCAGACGGTGCAGTCTCATGCGTTAACTTGTTGATCTCTGGCCGGGCTTCGATGCGGATGACGTTATCCCCAGAAGCAGGGTTTCGAATTTCTCCGTCGGCACCGGCCTGCTGAACAAATAGCCCTGCATCTCGTCACAATGGTGCGCGCTGAGGAAGGATTTCTGTCCCTCGGTTTCGACCCCCTCGGCGATCACCGTGAGTCCCATACCGTGCGCCATGGAGATGATGGTCTTGGAGATTGCCGCATCATCCGGATCGGTGGTGATGTCGCGCACGAACGACTGGTCAATCTTGAGCGTGTCGATCGGGAAGCGCTTCAGGTAGGCAAGCGATGAATAGCCGGTGCCGAAATCGTCGATAGACAACCTCACCCCCATCGCTTTGAGCCTGGTCAGCGTGTCGGTGGCCGCCGCCACGTTCTGCATAATCTGGCTTTCAGTCAATTCCAGCTTGAGATAGGCGGGGTCGAGGCCGGTTTCCTTCAGTATCCCCGCCACCACCTCGACCAAATCCGGCTGCGTGATCTGGCGTGCCGAAAGGTTGACCGCGATGTACACGGGCTGGAGCCCGGCGCTCTGCCATGCCTTGTTCTGTGCGCAGGCGGTGCGCAGCACCCATTCGCCGAGCGCCACGATGAGGCCGCTTTCCTCGGCCACGGGGATAAATTCCGCCGGTGAAATCCAGGCCCCGTGAGCATTTGGCCAGCGCAGCAACGCCTCGGCGCCGACGATCACGCTCGCGCCCGACTCGATGGTGACGATGGGTTGGTAATGGAGCGCAAACCCGTCCTGCTCGAAGGCGCTCCGCATTTCTCTCTCCATGGTCAGCCGCTGCTGCGCCCGCATATCCATGTGCTCGGCGAATATTTGGGACTGGTTGCGGCCGAGCTTCTTGGCGCTGTACATTGCCATGTCAGCGTGGCGCATCAGCGTCTCCACGTCTTGCCCGTGATCGGGGTAGATGGCGATGCCGACACTCGCTGTGATACGAAGCTTGTGCCCCGCGATCTCGATGGGCAGGGCGGTGGCATCAATCAGCTTCTGTACCATCCCGGGCAGATCAGCGTTGGGCTGGATGCCGGGTAAACTCAGGACGAACTCGTCGCCGCCGACGCGTGCGATGGTGTCGCCTTTGCGCAGGCAGGCTGCCAGACGCTTCGCCACGGTCTGCAGCACCTGGTCGCCGACGTGATGGCCCAGGGAATCGTTAATGATCTTGAAGTCGTCGAGATCGATAAAAGCCACAGCGAGCTGATTACTGAGGCGCTCCGCCGAAATCAGCGATTGCCTGATCCGATCCTGTAGCAGCACACGGTTGGGCAGGCCCGTCATGGCGTCGTGGTAGGCCATGTGTTCTAGTTGCTGATCGGTGCGGCGTTGTTTCTCGTGTTGCAGTCTCCTGATGATCCCGTCGGCGCGGCGGACGATCAAGAACAGGATGCCATAGAGCAGGGCCAGCACTGCGGACACGCTCAGGATGACGGAACGCTGTTTATATGTGATGTTCTCGAGCAGGGGTGTGACGTCGGCATAGATCTCGAACACGCCTTCGATAGGCGCGCCTGCGTTGCGACGTATCGGGACGTAACTGGATAGCACATCGCGATTCTCGATCTGCTGCTCGAAGGCGCTGAACGTGTCGCGGTGAGTCAGCTCGCTCATTGCCCGTCCTTCAAGTGCCCCGATAAAACCAAAGTTGGTGCTTTTGTCCTGGCCGATCTGTTCAGGCTCCGTCGAAAACAGCGTGCGACCGCTGGGCGCGTAGACTTTCACCTTGATCACAGAGGTATTGCGCATCTCCTCAAGCACCTTCTGGTGCAGCTGGGCGATGTCGGGATGAAGCCTCAGGGCACCGGCGTCGAGTCGCGCCGCTTCTTCAGAAAAGCCGCGGAACTGCGGCCAGATGGTATTTGAGAAAATATGGGTCAGCGTAACATTGCTGCTCTCGCCCAGTTCAAGCAGATGCTGCACCGCATAACGCTGGTAGAGCGCGCCGAGGATAACTGTCGCCAGCACCACCGAGATCAGGCTCGCGATCGAAAAATAGCGCAGCAGCCGAAACATGATACCCCCGCGTCACGCGCCCCGCCAACCATGGCTCACCCAGGCTGCTTGAAAACTCCAATACTGCATACTATCCAGTGCAATATGGCAATGCAATGGCGGAATGTTCCGCCATTGCGGGCCAAAGAGAGTGAAGCCGTGCGGCAGCAGGCAAGGCACCAGGCGGCATCGCGCAATGTTTCCGTGAATCTCCGTCGCCGCAGGCAGGTGACTTACGGCTCATCAACAACAATATCTGCTGTCTTGCAGCCGAAGAGGCTGCATAATATACTCGCAAAGGTTGTGTCAATTGAGCCCGATATCGAAGTGAAAAAGTGGCTGCGGTGACAAGTACCCAGGCTGACTGGGTTTGTACATTTTGTGCCGCCTTACTCACGGCCGGGTTGATGTTATTTTCGTTGCCAAGCCTGTCAGCGGAAGCTGCCGGCAAGTATGACCCGCCGCCGAACCTGCTCGAAGGCCATCAACTCGTGGAGGCGCTGCGGGCAGGCGGCTACGTCATCTA
>JAUXUQ010000011.1 GCA_030680605.1 Gammaproteobacteria bacterium
TAGCCCTTGAACTCGCCGCCAAACTTCTCCGCCATCACCTTGGTCAGCGCCGCCGTCAGCGTCGTCTTGCCATGGTCCACGTGACCGATCGTCCCAACATTCAAATGGGGCTTCGTACGCTCGAATTTTTCTTTGGACATGCTCGTAGCCTCGAGTTTATTTTACGGTTTCTTGGTAATGGCATCAGCGAGGTTTTTAGGCACCTCGAGATATTTTATGAATTCCATAGTATACGTCGCGCGGCCCTGGGTCGCTGAACGTAAATCGGTTGAATAACCGAACATCTCCTTCAACGGCACCTCGGCTGTGATGGTCTTGCCCGAGGGGGTATCATCCATGCCCTGCACCAGACCACGGCGACGATTCAAGTCACCCATCACGTCACCCATGTAGTCTTCCGGGGTCACCACCTCAACCTTCATGATCGGCTCTAGCACGACCGGCGAGGCCTTTCTGACGCCTTCCTTCAGCGCCATGGAGCCTGCAATCTTGAACGCCATTTCATTCGAGTCTACGTCATGGTACGAACCATCAAAGATCGTCGCACGGAAATCGACCAGCGGGAACCCCGCTATGACGCCATTCTTGATCTGCTCCTGAATACCCTTATCGACCGCAGGGATGTATTCCTTGGGCACAACACCACCGACCACACCGTTGACGAATTCATAGCCGGTGCCAGGCGGCAGAGGCTCGAGGCGCAACCAGACATGGCCATACTGGCCGCGGCCACCGGACTGACGCACAAACTTGCCTTCCTGTTCAACAGTAGCGCGGATGGTTTCACGATAGGCCACCTGCGGTGCGCCGACGTTGGCTTCAACACTGAATTCGCGCTTCATGCGATCAACAATGATTTCCAGATGCAACTCGCCCATGCCGGAAATGATGGTCTGCCCCGATTCTTCATCGGTGTGCACACGGAACGACGGATCCTCAGCCGCCAGCTTGGACAGGGCGATGCCCATCTTTTCCTGGTCAGGCTTGGTCTTGGGCTCCACCGCCACCGAAATCACCGGTTCGGGGAACTCCATCCGCTCCAGCGTAATGATGTTATTGAGGTCACACAGCGTGTCGCCTGTGGTGACGTTCTTCAAACCGATTGCAGCGGCAATATCACCCGCACAGACTTCCTTGATTTCTGCACGCTCATTGGCGTGCAACTGCACGATACGACCGACACGCTCCTTCTGATCCTTGACCGGATTGAATACCGCGTCACCGGACTTCAGTACGCCGGAATACACACGGAAGAAGGTCAGCGTTCCGACAAACGGATCGGTGGCAATTTTAAAGGCCAGCGCAGAAAACGGCTCGTCGTCCACGGCATGGCGCTCGGAAAGCGTTCCGGCAGCGTCGTCCAGGTGACCCTTGATAGCGGGCCTGTCACCCGGCGCAGGCAGGTAGTCAATCACTGCATCGAGCATGGCCTGCACGCCTTTGTTCTTGAATGCCGAGCCGCACAGGGTCGGCACAATCTCGGCCTTGAGCGCGCGCGCGCGCAGGCCCTGCTTGATCTCAGCCTCGGTCAGCGCCTGACCTTCAAGGTACTTGTTCATCAAGTCCTCAGAACCTTCGGCAGCAGCCTCAATCATGTTATCGCGCCATTTCTGGCAGTCGGCCACCATCTCCTGCGGGATATCGCGCTCCTCAAACGTCATGCCTTTGGTTGCATCATCCCAGTAAATGGCCTTCATCTTCACCAGATCGACCACGCCCTGGTAGTGCTCTTCTGCACCAATGGGCAGTTGCAGCGGCACTGGATTGGCGCCCAGGCGCTTCCTGATCTGCTCCACGACGCGCATGAAATTCGCGCCGGCGCGGTCCATTTTATTGACAAAGGCCAGACGCGGTACGCCATATTTGTTGGCCTGACGCCACACTGTCTCGGATTGGGGCTCCACACCACCTACCGCGCAAAACAATGCACAGGCGCCATCGAGTACGCGCAGGCTGCGCTCCACTTCAATGGTAAAGTCTACGTGCCCCGGCGTATCAATAATGTTGATGCGGTGCTCGGGGTACTGCCCAGCCATGCCACTCCAGAAGCAAGTGGTTGCCGCCGATGTGATGGTGATGCCACGCTCTTGCTCCTGCGGCATCCAGTCCATCGTGGCGGTGCCGTCGTGCACCTCACCCAGCTTGTGCGACACGCCGGTGTATAGCAGTACGCGCTCGGTCGTGGTCGTCTTGCCGGCGTCAATATGCGCCATGATGCCGATGTTACGGTAACGCTCAATAGGTGTCTTGCGTGCCACGCTGCTATTCCTGGATAAGACGGCTGACATGATTACCAGCGGTAGTGCGAGAAGGCTTTATTGGCCTCGGCCATGCGATGCGTTTCTTCACGCTTCTTGACCGCACTGCCTTTGCTCTCAGATGCATCCATAATTTCTCCAGCCAGTCGCTGGCCCATGCTCTTTTCACCCCGGCTGCGTGCAGCATCTACCAGCCAGCGCATGGCCAGAGCCGTACGACGACCTGAGCGCACCTCAACCGGAACCTGATAAGTTGCGCCGCCAACACGGCGAGACTTCACCTCGACCATGGGACGGATATTCTCCAGCGCCTTGTTGAATACTTCCAGCGCATCACCCTTGTTTTTGAGTGTGATCTGATCCAGCGCGCCGTACACGACCTTCTCAGCCACGGACTTTTTACCGCACTTCATCAGCACATTCATGAATTTCGCCAATGTCTCGTTCCCGTATTTCGGGTCGGGAAGGATGACACGCTTGGCTGCTACTCGTCTTCTGGACATGATCCGCTATCGCTTAATTTGGTATTCGTGAGAAAACTTGCCCGGCGCCCGTTACGACTTGGGACGCTTGGCGCCATACTTGGAACGGCCCTGTTTGCGACCATTGACACCCGAGGTATCGAGGCTACCGCGCACCGTGTGGTAACGCACACCCGGCAAATCCTTGACACGCCCACCACGTATCAGCACTACGGAGTGTTCCTGCAAATTATGGCCTTCGCCACCGATGTAGCTGCTGACCTCCATGCCGTTGGTAAGGCGCACACGCGCCACTTTACGCAAGGCCGAGTTAGGCTTCTTCGGTGTGGTGGTGTAGACGCGCGTGCAGACACCACGCTTCTGCGGTGAACCTGCCAGCGCCGGCACCGTGCTCTTTTCCCTCTGACGGAGGCGCGGCTTGCTCACCAGCTGATTGGTTGTTGCCATCTTAGTTCTGCTCCAACACGAAATCCAACACTGTTGTTTCTACGTAGTAAAGACTCGGAATTTTACGGGGTATAGGCATATTCCGTCAAGCAATGTCTCAATAATTCTCTGCTATTACGATGCATTGAAGACCTGATTGAGCGCCTCCATGGCCTCGGTCTGCGTGGCCTTGGCTGCGGCCTCTGCCGAACCCTCCTCCTGGGCCTGCTTGCGCTTGCGCACACGCTCGGCATGGTAGGCAAGGCCGGTGCCCGCCGGGATAAGGCGGCCAACGATCACATTTTCCTTCAACCCACGCAGATCGTCCACCTTGCCGCTGACCGAGGCCTCGGTCAGCACCCGCGTGGTCTCCTGGAACGAAGCCGCCGAAATAAAGGAGTCGGTCGCCAGAGAGGCCTTGGTGATGCCCAGCAGTATCGGCTCAAACGTGGCCGGCATTTTGCCCTCGCCCTGTATACGGCGGTTTTCTTCCAGCAAGCGGGTGCGCTCTGTCTGCTCCCCCTTGAGGAAACGGGTGTCGCCCGGATCGGTAATTTCGACCTTGCGCAGCATCTGGCGCACGGTCACCTCGATGTGCTTGTCATTGATTTTCACGCCCTGCAGGCGATATACGTCCTGCACCTCGTTCACAATGTAGTTGGCCAGTGCGGGCACGCCGAGCAGGCGCAGGATATCCTGCGGTATCGGCGGACCATCGACAATGGTCTCGCCGCGGTCTACATGCTCACCCTCGAATACCGTGACGTGACGCCATTTCGGTATCAATTCCTCGTGCTGCACGCCGTCGGCGTCGGTAATCACCAGGCGTTGCTTGCCCTTGGTGTCCTTGCCGAAGCCGACTGTTCCCGAGACCTCGGCCAGTATCGCCGGCTCTTTCGGCTTGCGTGCCTCGAACAGGTCGGCCACGCGCGGCAGACCACCGGTGATATCGCGCGTCTTGGACGATTCCTGCGGCAAACGTGCAACGGCATCGCCGACCCCGATGGCAGCACCATCCTCGACGCTGACAATGGCACCCGGCGGCAGGTAGTAATGCGCCGGGATATCGGTACCGGGGATGGACAGATCCTTGCCCTTGTCGCTTACCAGCTTCACCATAGGGCGCAGGTCACGGGCACTGGAGCCGCGCTGTTTGGGGTCGGTAACCACCAGACTGGTCAGGCCGGTCACCTCATCCGCCTGACGTATGACGGTAACACCATCGATGACGTCGCTAAAGCGCAGATACCCTGCCACCTCGGTGATGATCGGGCGCGTATGCGGATCCCAGTTCACCACCACCTGTCCCGCTGCGACTTCATCGCCCTCACTCACCGTTAACACGGCGCCGTAGGGCACCCTGTAACGTTCACGCTCGCGGCCAAACTCATCCAGAACAGTCAACTCGCCGGAACGCGATACCGCCACATTATTGCCGCTCTGATGGCGCGCCAGTTTGATATTGTGCAGGCGAATCACGCCCTTAGACTTGATCTCAACGTTGTTGATGGCGGCCGAGCGTGACGCCGCGCCACCAATATGGAAGGTGCGCATGGTCAGCTGGGTGCCTGGTTCGCCGATAGACTGGGCTGCAATCACCCCCACCGCTTCACCGATATTGATTTTATGACCACGGCCCAGATCGCGCCCGTAACAGGTGGCACAGATGCCGAAGCTGGTTTCACAGGTAATGGGTGAGCGCACCTTGACCTGGTCAACACCCAGCTCTTCCAGCGTATCGACCCAGCGCTCGTCCAGCAGTGTGCCGGCCTCTACCGCGACCTTGTTCGAGCCGGGCGCAAGCACGTCCTCCGCCACGGAGCGTCCCAGCACACGTTCACGCAGCGCCTCGACCACCTCACCGCCTTCAATCAGCGGCAACATCATCAGGCCCTGGGTGGTGCCGCAATCATCCTCGGTGACCACCAGGTCCTGCGCCACGTCGACCAGACGGCGCGTCAGGTACCCGGAGTTGGCGGTCTTGAGCGCGGTGTCGGCCAAGCCCTTGCGCGCACCGTGGGTGGATATGAAGTACTGCAACACGTCCAGACCTTCACGGAAGTTTGCCGTAATCGGGGTCTCGATGATCGAGCCATCGGGTTTGGCCATCAGGCCACGCATGCCGGCCAGCTGGCGTATCTGCGCCGCACTACCACGGGCGCCGGAGTCGGCCATCATGTAAATGGAATTGAAGGAAGCCTGCTTCACAGTCTTGCCAGCGGCGTCCTGCACCATCTCGCTACCCAGCTTCTCCATCATCGCCTTGGCGACCTGGTCGTTGGTGTGGGACCAGATGTCGACCACTTTGTTATAGCGCTCGCCATTGGTGACGAGACCGGAGGAGTATTGACGCTCAATCTCCTTCACCTCCTCTTCCGCCGCGTGAATGATGGCCTTCTTTTCGTCAGGCACCACCATGTCGTCCACCCCGATGGAGATGCCGGAGCGCGTGGCATAGGCAAAGCCCGTATACATGATCTGATCCGCCAGTATTACGGTTTCCTTCAGGCCCACGCTGCGGTAGCAGGTGTTGATCAGGCGCGAAATGGCCTTCTTGGTCATATTCTGGTTAACGTGGTCGAATGACATGCCGTCCGGCAGTACATCGAACAACAGCGCGCGGCCAACCGTGGTATCCACCCTGCGAATATTCTCCTTCATCTCACCCGCGCCGTCTTTCAGCACTTCGCGCACGCGCAGCTTGACCTTGGCGTTCAGATCCACGACCCGGGTTTCATAGGCACGACGCACTTCTGCCGTGTCACTGAAAATCATGCCTTCGCCTTTTGCATTGATGCGCTCACGCGTCATGGTGTACAGCCCTAACACCACGTCCTGTGATGGTACGATGATGGGTTCGCCATTGGCGGGCGAAAGAATGTTGTTGGTAGACATCATCAGCGTGCGTGCTTCGAGCTGGGCCTCAAGCGACAGCGGCACGTGCACCGCCATCTGGTCACCGTCAAAGTCAGCGTTGAACGCTGTACAGACCAGCGGATGCAGCTGGATCGCCTTGCCTTCAATCAGCACCGGCTCAAAGGCCTGAATGCCGAGGCGATGCAGTGTGGGTGCGCGGTTCAGCATGACCGGATGCTCACGGATCACTTCTTCCAGGATATCCCACACTTCGGGGCTTTCACGCTCGACCAGTTTCTTGGCGGCCTTGATGGTAGTGGCCAGGCCACGCAACTCCAGCTTGCTGAAGATGAAGGGCTTGAAAAGTTCCAGCGCCATCTTCTTCGGCAAGCCACACTGATGCAGTCGCAACGTCGGGCCCACGACGATCACCGAGCGGCCGGAATAGTCCACGCGTTTGCCGAGCAGGTTCTGGCGGAAGCGGCCCTGCTTGCCCTTGATCATGTCGGCAAGCGACTTCAGCGCGCGCTTGTTGGTGCCGGTGATCGCGCGACCACGGCGGCCATTGTCGAACAACGCGTCCACCGACTCCTGCAGCATGCGCTTTTCGTTGCGCACAATAATGTCCGGCGCGTTGAGATCGAGCAGGCGCTTCAGGCGGTTGTTGCGGTTGATGACGCGACGATACAGGTCATTGAGATCAGAGGTGGCAAAGCGGCCCCCATCGAGCGGCACCAGCGGCCGCAGATCGGGTGGCAACACCGGCAGCACCTTCATCACCATCCACTCCGGCTTGTTACCGGAGTCGATGAAGGCCTCCATCAGCTTGAGACGCTTGGTAAGTTTCTTTATTTTAGTCTCTGATGCGGTAGAGGCCAGCTCTTCCCTGATCTTGACGATTTGAACTTCGAGATTCAGTGTACGCAACAATTCGTAGATTGCCTCGGCACCCATACGGGCGTCGAACTCGTCGCCATTTTCCTCTATCGCTTCGAGGTAGGTTTCATCTGACAGCAACTGGCCGCGTTCAAGCTGCGTCATGCCGGGGTCAATCACCACGAATGATTCAAAATACAGCACGCGCTCAATGTCGCGCAACGCCATATCCAGCAGCAGGCCCATGCGCGACGGTAGCGACTTCAAGAACCAGATGTGTGCAACAGGGCTGGCCAACTCAATGTGACCCATATGCTCGCGGCGCACCTTGGCAAGCGTCACTTCCACGCCGCATTTTTCACAGATAACGCCACGATGTTTCAGTCGCTTGTATTTTCCGCACAGGCACTCATAGTCCTTGATCGGTCCAAATATCTTGGCGCAGAACAGACCGTCCCGCTCCGGCTTGAAGGTGCGGTAATTGATGGTCTCCGGCTTCTTCACCTCGCCATAAGACCATGAGCGTATCTTTTCCGGCGACGAGAGCCCAATGCGGATGGCATCAAACTCTTCTGCGACAGTCTGCTGTTTGAACAGATTCAACAAGTCTTTCATCGTTTATCTCCTAAACTCACTGCACCGTACTGGCCCTGACTGGGAGGGGCTACACGCCTTCTCTGGTTGAGAAGGAACGGGCAACAGGTCATTTTTGTTCCAGCTCGATATCAATACCGAGCGAACGTATTTCCTTGGTCAGCACGTTAAACGACTCAGGCATGCTGGGTTCCATGCGATGATCGCCATCAACAATATTCTTGTACATCTTGGTGCGACCAGCCACGTCGTCAGATTTCACCGTCAGCATTTCCTGCAGGGTGTAGGCCGCACCATAGGCCTCAAGCGCCCACACCTCCATTTCACCGAAGCGCTGGCCACCAAACTGGGCCTTGCCACCCAACGGCTGCTGGGTAACCAGGCTGTACGGGCCCGTGGAACGGGCATGCATCTTGTCATCCACCAGATGGTTCAACTTCAGCATGTACATGTAACCCACCGTAATCTGACGCGCAAAGGCCTCGCCACTGCGACCGTCATAGAGCGTGGTCTGGCCGCTTTCGGGCAGGTCAGCGAGCGCAAGCATCTGCTTGATTTCGGCCTCGGTTGCACCGTCAAATACCGGGGTGGCTGTAGGTACGCCAGCACACAGATTTTGGGCCAGCGTAATAATCTCTGCGTCATTGAGCGACTTCAGATCCTCTTTTTTACCGCTGGTGTTGTAGATACGATCCAGAAGCTTGCGCACGTCCTTGATGTCATCCTGCGCGGCAAGCATGCGGCCAATTTTTAAACCCAAGCCCTTCGCAGCCCAGCCGAGATGAACCTCCAGCACCTGGCCGACATTCATGCGCGACGGTACGCCGAGCGGATTGAGTACGATATCGATCGGGGTACCGTCTGCGGCATAAGGCATGTCTTCGACCGGTACGATCATGGACACTACACCCTTGTTACCATGACGCCCGGCCATCTTGTCACCGGGCTGTATACGGCGCTTCACAGCCAGATACACCTTCACCATTTTCAGTACGCCAGGGGCGAGTTCGTCACCGGCAGCCAGCTTGGCACGTTTCTCGTCGAACTTGGCATCGGAGTCCTTGCGTTGCTGCTTGAGTTGCGCACTCATGCGCTCGAGCTGCTCATTGGCAGCTTCATTACCCAACCGGATTTCGAACCATTTTTCATGGGCCACTTCGGCCAGATAGGCCTTGGTGATCTTGGTGCCACTCTTCAGCCCTTTGGGCCCACCCTGCGCAGTCTTGCCTGTCAGCATTTCTTCAACACGCTGATACAGGTCATCCTCCATGATGCGCAGCTGATCGCGCAGATCCTTCTTGAAGTTCGCCAGCTCAGCGTTTTCAATTTCTTTGGCGCGGGCGTCCTTTTCGACCCCGTCACGTGTAAACACGTGCACGTCGATTACCGTGCCCACCATGCCAGAAGGCACGCGCAGACTGGTGTCCTTCACGTCCGAGGCCTTTTCGCCGAATATGGCACGTAGCAACCGCTCTTCAGGGGTAAGCTGGGTCTCGCCCTTCGGCGTCACCTTACCCACCAGAACGTCACCGGTCTTGACCTCTGCGCCGATGTAGACGATGCCCGATTCATCCAGCTTGGCCAGCGCGCTTTCGCCCACGTTCGGAATATCAGCAGTGATTTCTTCCGAGCCCAGCTTGGTATCACGCGCGACACAGGTCAGTTCTTCGATGTGAATGGTGGTGAAGCGCTCCTCCTCCACCAGGCGCTCGGAAATCAGAATCGAATCTTCAAAGTTGTAGCCATGCCAGGGCATAAATGCGACCAGCACGTTCTGGCCCAGCGCCAGTTCGCCGTTGTCGGTCGACGGGCCGTCGGCCAGCACGTCGCCGCAGGCTATAACATCACCGATATTCACCAGCGGGCGCTGATTGATACAGGTATTCTGGTTGGAGCGCATGTATTTGGTGAGATTGTAGATGTCCACGCCCTGCTCTCCGGCGGCGGTTTCATTATCATTGACGCGCACAACGATGCGGGCGGCATCGACTGAATCCACACGCCCACCACGCTTTGCCACCACCACCACGCCCGAGTCGATAGCCACAGCGCGCTCAATACCCGTACCTACCAGCGGCTTTTCGGCCTTCAGTGTTGGCACGGCCTGACGCTGCATGTTGGAGCCCATCAGTGCACGGTTGGCGTCATCGTGCTCGAGAAACGGGATCAGTGAGGCAGCGACTGACACAATCTGACGCGGTGACACATCTATGTATTCCACGCGGTCTGGCGTTGACAGGGCAAATTCGTTGTCGTGCCGCGATGAAACCAGCTCATCCACCAGACGACCCTTTTCATCCAGAGTGGCATTGGCCTGGGCGATTACATATCGACCCTCTTCGATCGCCGACATGTAGTCGATGCGATCCGTTACACGACCATTTTCCACCTTGCGATAGGGTGTCTCCAGGAAGCCATACGCATTGACCCGCGCATAGACTGCAAGCGAGTTGATGAGGCCGATATTTGGCCCTTCCGGCGTCTCAATCGGACATACCCGTCCGTAATGGGTGGGATGCACGTCACGCACTTCGAAGCCGGCGCGCTCACGCGTCAAGCCACCCGGCCCCAACGCCGAGACACGACGCTTGTGGGTGATTTCGGACAACGGGTTGTTCTGATCCATGAACTGCGACAGCTGACTTGAACCGAAGAATTCCTTTACTGCCGCAGCTACCGGTTTGGCATTAATAAGTTCCTGCGGCGTGAGGTTCTCGGTCTCGGCCACGCTCAGGCGCTCCTTCACAGCACGCTCGACGCGCACCAGTCCGATGCGGAACTGGTTTTCGATCATCTCGCCTACGCAGCGCACGCGCCGGTTACCGAGGTGGTCGATATCATCCACGGTACCACTGCCGTTCTTGATGCCAATCAGCACCTTGAGAACATCAATGATGTCATTTTTTGACAGGATACCTTCGCCCGTGGTCTCGCCACGACCCACCCGGGCGTTAAACTTCATGCGCCCAACCGGCGACAGGTCATAGCGCTCCGGGCTGAAAAACAGGTTGGTAAACAGCGTCTGGGCGGCATCCTTGTTGGGTGGCTCACCCGGGCGCATCATGCGATAGATTTCTATTTGAGCTTCCAGCGCACTCTTCGTACTGTCAACCCGTAGCGTGTCAGAAACATACGGGCCACGGTCAAGATCATTGACATAAAGTGTCTTTATTTCTTTCACGCCCGCCTTGCGGATCATATCCAGCATTTCAGCTGTGATCTCATCATTGGCATTGGCCAGCACTTCACCCGTGGCCTTGTCGATCACCGTATGCGCGATGACCTTACCCACCAGATAGTCCTGCGGCAGATCAAGCGCCTTAAGCCCAGCCTTTTCGATGTCACGTATATGGCGGGCAGTCACTCGACGGCCCTCTTCGACAATCACCTTGCCCTTGCTGTCGCAGATATCGAACGACATGGTCTCACCGCGCAAGCGCGATGGCACCAACTCAAGCCGGATCTTCTCCTTGTCCAACTTGAAGGTGTTGGTATCAAAGAACATCTCGATTATCTGCTCATTGGTGTACTCAAGCGCCCGCAGCAATACGGTAGCCGGCAGTTTGCGCCGGCGGTCGATGCGCACGTAAATAATGTCCTTGGGGTCGAACTCGAAATCCAGCCACGATCCACGGTAGGGTATGACACGCGCCGAAAACAGCAGCTTGCCCGATGAGTGTGTTTTGCCCTTGTCATGCTCGAAGAACACGCCAGGCGAGCGGTGCAACTGGGATACGATGACGCGTTCGGTACCATTGATAATGAACGTGCCATTCTCGGACATGAGCGGGATCTCGCCCATGTAGACCTCCTGTTCCTTGATGTCCTTGACCACTGAGGCACTCTGGGCAGCCTCCTTGTCGTAGATCACCAATCGCACCCTGACCCGCAGTGGCGCGGCATAGGTAGTGCCGCGCTGCTGACACTCCTTGACATCAAATACCGGCTGACCGAGGCGGTAACTCACATACTCAAGTTTTGCATATCCGGAATAACTGCTGATCGGAAACACCGATTTCAACGCGACATGCAGGCCCTGATCGACACGTTTTTCAGGTGCTGTGGACGCCTGCAGAAACTCGATATATGAATTGATCTGCATCGCCAGCAGATAAGGCACTGGCAGGATACTGGGACGTTTCCCGAAATCCTTACGGATGCGTTTCTTTTCGGTGAATGAATAGGCCATCGTTAATTCCTCATCGATACAGCAAAACCGCGAACAGCGGACTCCGCCAGGCTGACGGAGACGCGCAGAAGCGGGTGACCATCAAGGTCACCCGCCATCGTGTGGGCAGCTTCTGCCAGGCTCGTCTCAGGCCTTGCAGTGCCGGTGGAATCGAGTATGTGTATGTACCCAGGTCTTCCCGGACTTATTTGATCTCGGCGGTAGCGCCTGCCTCTTCCAGTTGCTTCTTGATATCCTCGGCGTCCTTCTTGGGTATGCCTTCCTTGACCACCGAAGGCGCGCCCTCCACCAGATCCTTGGCTTCCTTGAGGCCGAGACCAGTAACCGTGCGGATCACCTTGATCACGCCGACCTTGTTCTCGCCGAACTTGGTCATGGTGAGGGTGAATTCCGTCTGCTCCTCCGCTGCTGCGGCACCTGCAGCAGGACCGGCAGCCGCAGCGACTGCCGCAGTAACACCAAACTTCTCTTCCATGGCGGAGATCAGATCCACAATTTCCATCACGGTCATGTTGCTTACGCTTTCCAGAATGTCTTCTTTGGTTACAGCCATGACTTAACTCCTCAAAATTTAATTAGATAGTGACAAAGCAGCGGAAACGAATCACGCAGCCTGTTTTTGGTCGCGCACTGCAGCGAGCGTCCGCGCCAGCTTGCCAACGGGGGCTTTCATCACCGCCATCAACAGACTGATCGCCTGATCGCGCGTTGGCATCCTGGCCAGCTTGTCGATCTCGGCAGGCTGCATGAGCTTGCCGTTGAACGCACCAGCCTTGATAATCAGCCTCTCATTCAGCTTCGCAAAATCGCTGATGAGTTTCGGTGCGGCCCCCGGCTCCTCGCGAGAAAACGCGAGCAGCAAAGGCCCGACCAAAGCATCTTGCAGGCAGGCAAACTCGGTGTCGGCGAATGCGCGACGGGCAAGCGTGTTACGCACTACGCGCAGATATACACCATTCTGGCGCGCGCCCATCCGCAAAGCGGTCAACTGCTCGACGGTAAGACCGCGATATTCCGCCGCCACCACCGATTTGGCATTGGCCGCAATGGCCGCAACCTCAGTCACAATACGTTTCTTGTCATCAATATTCAGTGTCACGGGATAGCCTCTCCTCCCTGATTGTGTAGATGACCTGCGTCATCCGTTGGTCACACCGGGTGCTCTTTAAACAGCATTACAAACACCCACCCACGGTGACCTCATGATCAGGGACTGCCCTGCTTGTGAGGCAACACCGTCTGCGCAGGCCGGGCGAACCCGATTAAGTCAGCGCACCTGCGGTCTTCGACACCCTCATTTCGCCCTCCACCCACATCGGGGTGCAGTGCGAAACCAATGAGGGGTTAAATCGCCAAACTAGACTGATCCAGCACCAATCCCGGCCCCATGGTGCTGGAGACCGTGATCTTCTTCAGATAAATACCCTTTGCCGAGCTGGGCTTGGATTTCTGTACTTCGGCCAGTAACGCCAGCAGGTTTTCCCGGATTGCGCTTACTTCAAAGGATGCCTTGCCGATGGAGCAATGTACGATACCGGCTTTGTCGGCGCGGTAGCGAACCTGACCGGCCTTGGCATTCTTCACAGCACCCGCCACATCGGTGGTTACCGTGCCCACTTTGGGGTTTGGCATCAGGCCGCGCGGACCCAGCACCTGACCGAGCTGACCCACCAGTCGCATGGCATCCGGACTCGCAATCAGCACATCGAAATCCAGCTTGCCGCCCTTGATGGCGGTGGCGAGGTCTTCAAAGCCGACGATATCCGCGCCCGCAGCCGTGGCGGCATCGGCGTTGGCGCCTTGCGCGAACACTGCGACCCGTACGGACTTGCCGGTACCGTGAGGCAGCACGCTGGCTCCGCGTACGGTCTGGTCAGACTTGCGGGTGTCGATACCCAGATTGATACTGACATCGACTGATTCATTAAATTTGGCCGTGGCGCAGTCCTTGATCAGGCGCAAGGCCTCATCAACGGCATACTGCTTTCCCTGCGTTACTTTCTGCTTAACAATCTTGGCGCGCTTGGAGAGTATCGTCATGTCAGATCTCCGTATCCAGGCCCATGCTGCGCGCGCTACCCGCCAAGGTGCGCACTGCGGCATCCATATCGGCAGCCGTCAGATCCGGCATCTTGGTGGTAGCGATCTGCTCAAGCTGGGCCCGCGTGACCTTGCCGACCTTGACACTGTTCGGTGTCTTGCTGCCGCTGGTGATGCCGGCGGCCTTCTTGAGCAGGATCGAGGCAGGCGGTGTCTTGGTGATAAAGGTGAAGCTGCGATCGGCGTAGACTGTAATGACCACCGGCAACGGCAAGCCCGGCTCCACCCCTTGTGTCTGGGCGTTAAAAGCCTTGCAGAATTCCATGATGTTGACACCACGTTGGCCCAGCGCGGGACCCACGGGTGGACTGGGGTTGGCCTGACCGGCCTTGACCTGCAACTTGATGTAGGCCTCGATTTTCTTTGCCATGACAAACTCCTAATGTGGGTGATAACGCCTTGCGGCTCCCCTGTTAAAAACAGCGCTGAGTGACAAGTTGCTAGTAGCGAGGAAGAGCTTTTACTAGAAACTCGCTACTCGCTACTAGCCTTTTTCTACCTGCCCAAACTCCAGTTCGACGGGCGTTGAGCGGCCAAAAATCAATACGGCAACACGCAGCCGGTTCTTTTCGTAATTAACTTCCTCTACCACACCGCTGAAGTCATTAAACGGTCCATCAGTCACCCGCACTACCTCACCCGGCTCAAACAGCACCTTGGGCCGCGGCTTGTCGACGCCCTCATGCACGCGTTGCAGTATCGCCTGCGCCTCTTTCTCGGTAATCGGAGCGGGCTTGTCGCTGGTGCCGCCGATAAAACCCATCACCTTCGGCACATCCTTGACCAGATGCCAGGCGGCATCGTCCATCTCCATCTGTACCAGCACATAGCCAGGAAAAAACTTGCGGTCACTCTTGCGCTTTTGGCCCTCGCGCATCTCGACTACTTCCTCGGTTGGCACCAGTATCTCGCCAAACTTGTCCTGCATGCCGCCACGGACAATACGCTCCTTGAGTGACGTCACCACCTGATTCTCAAATCCGGAATAGGCATGCACTACATACCAGCGCAACGCCATGACTCAGCCCCCCTGACCCGTCAACAATTTAACACCCCACAGAATCAGCATATCCATCAACCACAGCAGGATGGCTACTACGATCACGGCAATAATCACTACCACCGTGGTCTGCGTGGTCTCGCGCCGTGAGGGCCATACGACCTTGCGCATCTCACTGCGGGCATCCAGCAGGAAGCCGCGCGCAACACGCCCAATCTCGGTCTGGGCGGCTACCGCAATCGCCAGTATCGTGACGATCAGCAGACCCAGCACACGCACCAGTGTTGACTGTTCGCTGTAGTAGTAAAACCCGCCTATGGCAAGCACCAGCAGTGCTAACGCCACAAACAGCTTTGCCTTGTCCACCATGCCTTCCTGACTATCCATGTGCCCTTAGCCTGTTGGCAGGCCAGGAGGGAATCGAACCCCCAACCTGCGGTTTTGGAGACCGCCGCTCTGCCAATTGAGCTACTGGCCTGTTAAAAACAGTCGCGAATATCTGATGGTGAGTTGCCAGGAAAAACCTTTCCTCATCACCAGCTACCTGCCGCCACTCGCTACTCTAGTATTTTCGCCACCACACCGGCGCCCACGGTCCTGCCACCCTCGCGTATCGCAAAGCGCAGACCATCTTCCATCGCAATCGGGGCAATCAGGGTGATCGTCATCTTGACGTTGTCGCCCGGCATTAC